>CALVQV010000034.1 GCA_944358325.1 uncultured Bacilli bacterium | reverse complement strand
ATTTATATTGAGATGTGATATAAAATTAAAAGCAAGAAATTTATTAAAAAATTTCTTGCTTAAGTTAATGACATTGAGATTATTCTAATCCTTTGACATAATTTAATATTTCATCAGATCCTTCATATGCTTCTACTATTTTTCCTTCTTTTACAAAAATTAGCGTTAATCCTTTGAAGCGAACTTCACTATGATTATCTGTAAATATATTACTTTCTTCTGAAATATAACCTTTATTAAAAATAGTATCTAAATTTGAAACATAATAACCTATTTCTTCATCTTCTTCTGTTAAACTTTTAATATAATTACTAATATAAATATCAATTGTTGGTAAATATTCATCATCGGAATTTCCTAGTAAGACATAGTAATTACCTTTTTGACTCCAAATACTTCCAACCATTATTTCAGAATATTGAATTTCTGTTTCTTTTTTTTCTTCTTCATTCTTATCCTTATTATTAATTAAATATGTTATTAAAACAAAGAAGACAAATATTAATATAACAACAAAAAGTATTTGAAATAATTTAACAATTTCGTTGGTTTCTGTAGTTTTAACTTTTTTTATTTTTGACTTTTTAGCATTGTTTTTTTGTTTTTCTTCTATTTTTTTTACTTGTTTCATTTTCTTCACCTAATTGCTATTATAACATATTTATATTTAATGTAAAAGAGAAATTTACTTTTTTATTACTTTCCAATTGGCATAACGCTTATTGATGAGGCAATACTAACAAGCTCATCTTCTGACAAATTTTCTCCTACTATGTAATATTCTATACCATTATTCATCCATGTAGCACTAGAATCACTCAAAACGCCTATGCTATCACCTATTAAACATGGTTCACCATAAACAGAAGTTGTTTCTAATTCTTTACTTGCTTTAACGTTTTCTTGAACTAGCATAAATGAATTGTCACCGGAAAAAGTAAGAATTACTCTTTCACCATCTTCTGTTGATACTTTGCTTTGATTACTCAAAAATGTATTAGTAGGTAAATACATTGGATATATTATTTCATTTATTTCACTACTTGTTTCATCTAATTCAGTTGTTTGCATATTTTCTTCTAATGCAAAATATTTGTCATCAAAATTATGATCATATTTTATTTCTTTAAAATTCATTTTCATAAAAACAATGTTATTATCATTTATAACATTAACATTAGTAATATCGCCATCTTTATTAAAGTAAACATTTTGCTTTACTAATTCGTGATTATTAGAATATTGAACCTTAGATGTTACTACATAACCATTATCACTTTCTTTAACTTCTTTATCACTATCGTTTTTAATATCTTTCATAATTGTTTGCAATAAATATATTTGCGAATTATTATATGGCCATTCACTTTGAAATTTAAAACTTTTATTTAATGATGGTGTTAAAACAAAAACGCCTTCTTCGTTTTTTAAGATAATTTGTTCATGATTATTAGTTTGATTTTTCAAAGAAACTTTAAATAAATCGTCTTTTGCATATGAAACTTCTACGTCATATAAATAGCTTTCTTCACTATTTACTATTTCTAATTCTCCTTTAACATAATAAGAATTAAGATTTTCCACTTTTTTATAGAATTTATCTAAAACATTATCTGAATTAGAACAAGCTGTTAAGAATATAGATAAACCTATTATTGAAATTAATAAAATTTTTTTCATATTTCACCTCATTTTAATTTCAATAAATTATATGGAAATTAATAATTAAATATGAATGAATATTTTCTATTTTTTAGGAAATTATATATATATGAAAGGAGAAAATATGGAAACATTAGAAAAAATTGCTCTTATATTTACTATTATAGGTGCATTAAACTGGGGATTAATTGGTTTATTTGATTTTAATCTTGTAAATTTTTTATTTAAAGATATGGAAATGTTAGAAAAACTTATCTATATTATTGTAGGAATTACTGGTCTTATTAATATTGGATTGTTTTTTTATAAAATTGAAATGAAATAAAAGCTTATCAATAAAGATAAGCTTTTTTTCATAATTATTTTGAAATAATAATTGTTACTTTGGCAGTTAAAGAAGTATATGTTACTTTATTATCACTACCTGTAACATGAACATCTACTTGATGTGTTCCCACACCTAAACCTGCTAAATCAACATAAGCTGTAATATCATCACTCGTTATATTTTCAATAACTGAAGATACACCAGATAATGAAACACTAACTTTAGTATCATTTGCACTAGCAGCTTGAATATTTAAACCATCTGCTAAATTACGATATTCAATACTTACATTATCAATTTGTTTTTGACTAGTTTTTGCTAAAGATACTTTAACATTAATTGTGTTTACACTCATAGATCTAACCCCAACAATGCTTGGTAATTCTAATTTAAATGTTTTATCTTCTTTTAAATCTTCAACATCTACTTCAACAACAATATTATTTAAATCTTTTAGCGCTTCTTCTGTTCCATAAACGGTAACCTTAGTCTCACTTGATTCAATTGAGCTTATAGCAAGTCCAAAACTAACTTCGCCTTTTGGTACTATTTTTATAGGAACTTCTTTACTTGGAGAAGTTATATCTATAGTAATATCTACTGTTCCTGGAACAATTTCTACATCAATAATATTTCCATATTCATCGTATGCCTTTAACGGAACATCTTTTACCGTTGTTTTTCCAACTTCTTGTTTTACAATATCGTTAATATTTAATAATGCTTTTACGCTAGCAACACGTGATACATCTTTTTCAGCACCTTTTATTACTACTTGATCACTTGCAACAGAAACATCATTAATAATTAATTTTGAGTCTAATTTATCTTGATTTAAAATATCAACTGTTAATGTTCTTGTTTCTGATATTTTTGGATAAATAGATACAGTTACAGTTGCTGGATTAACATTATATTCTATAGATGGTAGTGCTTGATTATAAACCAAGTCAATTTTATGTGTTCCTGGTTTTAACCCTGATAAATCCACAGTAACCCCTTGTGATGGTGACTGTTTAGCAAAATATAAATCTGCACGACTGCCTATTAATGTAATATCTACAAATTCTGGAATTCCTTCGACAACATATGCTTCTTCGTTATATATGACTGTTACAGGTTGATTTTTTAATACTTCAGCTGAATTTTCTGAATATTGAATAATTTTTTGATCTATACCAACGAAAAAAGCAAATGCTAAAAATAAAGATACAAATAGTAAGACATTACTGCTAGATAACCATTTTTCAAATTTTTTACCAGATATATCAAAATAATCTGTTACTTTAACTACAACTTTAGTTACAGGAATAATTATCTTTTTATCAATAATTCGCCATATGTTTCGGAAGAAATTGCGCATAATCTTAATTGTCTTTTTCATGAACTAATTCCTCCTCTTCATCATCATTAATTATATTTTTCTTAGGTCTTAATTCATCTAATAATAATAATTTAACT
Organism: uncultured Bacilli bacterium; assembly: GCA_944358325.1. Classification (GTDB taxonomy): domain Bacteria; phylum Bacillota_I; class Bacilli_A; order RF39; family UBA660; genus CALVXF01. The sequence continues at coordinate 7,455 of CALVQV010000034.1, read as the reverse complement.
TCATCACTTGTCAAATTATAATTAAGTTCACCACCGATTGCCACAGAAAGTCTTCCTGTTTCTTCAGAAACCACAACAGATATACTATCTGTTTCTTCAGAAATACCTAATGCTGCACGATGTCTTGTGCCTAATCTTTTACTAATTTTCACATTATCACTAGTAGGATATACTGCGCCTGCACTGGTTATTTTATCACCTTGAATAATAACGGCTCCATCATGAAGAGGATTGTTTGGAAAAAAGATTGATATTAATAAATCTGAGGAAATATCTGCATATATTTTTTTAGATTTTTCGATATAATCATTCAGACTATTATCTCTTTCAATAGTCATTAGAGCTCCAATACGATTTTTACGCAAATAATCTACTGCTTGAATTATTTCATAAACAACTTTTTCTCTTTCATCAACTGTTAAAACTTTATGTCGTCCTAATAATTGACTTCGTCCTAATTGTTCCAAAACATTTCTAATTTCAGGTTGAAATATAATTATTAAAGCTATAGGTCCCCAAGTTATGACATAATCAAGCATATAACCTATTTTGCTTAAATTAAAAACATCACTAAAAATTTTTAAAGCTACAACAATTAAAATGCCTTTAAACAATAAAACCATTTTTACATTTTTTCTTAAACTTTTAAATATATAGTATAAGACCATCCATACTAAAAGAAAGTCTACTAATTTTTGAATAAATATCATGACTGAATCAAACGTCATGGAATCACCTTCCTTTATTTTTAATTATACCATAACATCCACTTTTAGGAAAGAAAAAAAGATAGCATGCTATCTTAAAATTTCCATATATCATCAGTTTCTTGTTCTGATTCAGGGGTTAAATTAGGCAAATCAACTTCAATTGGTGTATTATTATTTTCTTCTGAAACTGTTTCTGGTAAATCAAATTTTACTTCTTCAAGTGAATTACCTTCTGACTGTTTTTCTAATAAATTTGCATCTACTGGTGTAGGCTCTTCATTAGATATATCAAAATTAACAATTTCCATACCATTTATTGTATTATTATTAATTTCTTGAGCATTTGTTAAATTGTTTGATTCTTCTATATTAGGAATAGAAACATTATTTGTCTCTGTTACTTGTTGAGGATTTTCTTGTGTTAATGGCGTTGGTGTTGAATTATCACCTAATGGTGCAAACAATTCAGCAGGAACGCCTTCTACTGATTCATTATCGTTATTATTATTTATTTCAACATTTTTTTCATCAGCTATTGGCTCTACTACTTCTTGTTGTTTATTGCTTTCGTAAACAACATCTGCTAAAGATTTTTCTTGAAGATTTTCTATGATGTTCTTTTCTTCTTTTGGTTGTTGTTTTGGCTTTATATCTAATTTTACTAAGTTTTTTTTATCAGCAATAAAACCAATTAAAGCCATAATTAAAACTAAACCAATTATGAGTATCCAAAAATAATTTTGTCCAACAAAATCAGACAATAATTCTATTGTCATAGATACCCCTCCTATTCTTTTATATCCCTTATTATTATAATATTATCATTATTTTTACAAAATGACAATACATTTTATTATTTTTCTAACCAATCTTTTCCTTTAAATGGTTCTTCTTTTAAAAGATCATTAAAATCTTGTTGTCTTAAAACTTCATACACCATAATCGCAACACTATTTGACAAATTTAGAGCTCTTACATTATCTGTCATAGGAATACGCATACAATGTTCTAAATCATTTTTTAATATTTCTTTAGGTATTCCAGTGCTTTCTTTACCAAAAATCAAATATATATTTTCATTTTTGTCACTATAATCAAATGATGTGTGTGGTTTTCTACCATATCTTGTTAAAAAATAGAATTGTCCCTTGTTTTTACTAATAAAATCATCCCAATTTTTATAGACTGTGTAATCACAATTATTAATGTAGTTAACACCACTACGTTTGATACTTTTTTCATCTAATTTAAAACCCAATGGTTCAATTAAATGTAATCTAACATTAGTGGCAACACAAGTACGCATAATATTTCCTGTATTGCCAGGAATTTCAGGCTCATATAAAACAACATTTATCATTCTTCTATCACTTCGTGTTCCTTTAAAAAATTGATGGTATTATCTTTTGTTAAATCTTTTTCATTATGAGCAACAAAATATTGAATTTTATTGTTTTCAAAAATTACTAAGTTATTAATTTCTAATTTATCATTAAAATAATACTTATCCATTTTATCATAATCATTTTCTTTTAAATTAAGATATATTATTGTTTGTTGCAAATTATTATTCTCAATAATTTTTTTTAATTCTTTTTCATATTCATAATTTTTTTCTGTTCCAGAAATATATATAATTGATTCTGGATTATCTAATAAATAACTATCTAATTCTTCTATTGTTATTGAATTTAGTACTGAGATTAACGGAGATATATCATTTTTATATTCATTGGTCGTTTTGTACCAACTTCCAAAATATAAAACAACCATGAATGTAACAATTGTTAACCCTAATAAAATAAAATAATTTTTTGTTGGAATTTGTCTTTTCATATCATCACCATTCCCATAAATATTTTAACATCAAAAAGCGAAAAAGACAACTAAATTATATTGTCTTCATGCGTTGTTATCTCATCTATAGTTACATTAGGAAATACAATGTTTTCTTCTGTAGCTTGTTGCTTGAATTTTTCACGGAAAAGAGCTAATTCTTTAATAATTGTATCTGGATAAATTCTTTTGCTTGTCTTTATAGCATTATAAAAATCTAATATTGTGACTTCCTTGCGGTTTTCAAATAATGCTTGACTGAATGCTGCAGTTAATACTGAAAAAGCAACATCTGGATACATAGCTGAAAGTCCATAAACTCTTTTATATTCACTTGTAGCACTAACTACTGATTCTAATAATAATTGTGTTATATAAGGTCCATATTTAATCTTAGCACCTGTTTGTTTTTCAATTTTTGGTAAACTTTCCATAAGAATACGAACTGTTGTTTTTTGATCTGGTTCTAATATTTCAATCTTTTCAAAACGACGTAAAAATGCCCTATCACGTACTATATACGTATTATATTCATTAGTAGTTGTTGCACCAATTGCCTTTATTTCACCACGATCAAGTCCTGCTTTTAACATATTGGCTAAGTCAAGTGATTCTCCACCACCAATTAAAGTATGAATTTCATCGATAAAAATTATTGTTTTGCTAATTTGTTTTAATTCTTGAACTAACATACTCATTACCAATTCTTCTTTACCATCAACCATTATTTTACCCACTAAACTGGTAGAATTAAATTTAATAATACGATAGCCGAATAATACTTCAGGTACTAGTTTTCTTTGAATTAGATATGCCAATCCTTCAACAATAGCAGTTTTACCTATACCTGGTTTACCAACTAATAAAGCTGATTTTTCAGGTGTTAATAAAACCATAATCATTCGTTTTATTTCTTCATCACGGGCAATGGCTGGATTAGTTACATATTCTTTAGCTGTAATATCTTCTCCATAGTTATCAATAATTGAAAAATAATTTTTCTTAGGTTCTTGTTTTGGTTCAATTTCTACAATTTCTATATTTTCCATATTTCACCTACTTTATATACCCATTTTTCTTTAATTTTTCTACTACTTCTTTATAACTTCTAGCTCCACTTAATTTATTATATTGTGAATATTCACCATCTTTAACAAAATATAATTGTGGAGTAGATGAACCATAGTTAATTAAATTTAACAATTCATTATTTTCTTCCTTACTTAAATTATGCACATTTAAATAATAAATCGTGACATCATAATCTTTGATAACTTGATTTAAAGTTGGTTGAAAATCTTTACAATGACTACATGTAGTTGAGCCAAAAAAGATTATAAAAGTTTCTTTATTATTCATCTTTTCTTCTAATTTATTTAAGCTTATTTCTGTACAATAATTCTTTTTCTCAAAAAATCCAAAGAAATACATAATAGCTATAATCAATACTATTATTATTGACAAAACTATAATAATATTCTTATTATTTTTAATTATTTGCATACAATCACATCCTCTTACATTATACCTTATAAATATAAAAAAGAAAAGAAAAAAAGGCATTAGCCTTGTTTGTTTTCTTTATGAACAATTAATTGTCCTGGCATTAAATATATATTGCTATTTTGGAATAATAGTTCACCGGCATTTGTATCAATTAATTTAGCTACACTCTCTAAGGTATCTCCTTCTTTAGTAATATGAAATTTAACTTTTTCCTTTGGAATTAATAAAATTTGGTCAGCATATATATAATCATATGGCATTAATCCATTTAATTCCATTAAATCATTTACAATTACACCTAATCTTTTAGCAATATCATATATTGTATCTCCTTTTTTTACTACATAACTGTCAAATAATTGTTCCCTAACTGTTGGAACAATAATGTATGCATCTGGTTTTACTTTATAATTCTTATCAATGCCATTAATTTCATATAAGGTTTCTAGTGTAGTATTGTATTTTTTTGCTATGCTTTCTAAAGTATCTCCTTCTCTAATTTTATATATCTTATACATTATATTTCACCTCAATATAATATATGCAAAAGAAAAAAAATAGACCTTAGTCTATTCAAAAATATAAAATTTAATATTTTTATTAAATTGTAACTCATTATTTTTATAAAGTCTTCTAACTCCTGTAGCGTCAGTATAATAATATAAAGTTGAACCATTAATGAAATATACATAATCTGATATATATTCGATAGATTCTATGTTAGATGTATCAAACAAATAAGTAAGAATATTACTTTCACCATTTGATTTATATACCTTATAAATATTTCCTTCTTTTTTGAAATAATAAGTAATTCCTGTAATATCTCCACCAACTTTTACTTCATAGTCCCAACTTAAATTTTTAATAACTTGTTTATCATTTATAAAATATAGTTTATTATTAACAGCATCATAAGCATTTATTCTAGTCCATTCTCCATTATTATAGTATAAAATTTTAGTTTCTTCATTGCCTACTTCAGTAATAGTCATGCTTTTAACATCTACTTCATATTGTTTTACGTTGCTAGGATCAAATAAATAAAGCGAATTTTCTACAACACCTTGAATATAACTATCAAAAGAGACTTTTACATTAGGATTATTAATTTTTTCAACTTTATTATTTTTCAAATTTATTACATATAATGTATTGAAATTATAAGAACTTTCATAATCAGCAATTACATAATAATTATTAATCAAAGCACTTAATTCTGGATTATAAATATCTTTTTTAAAGATTTCATTATTATAAATATCATTAGGATTAGCTTTATTAATCGTATATAAACCACGATAATTTTGAATTCCTATATAATGATGATTAACAACATTATCTTCATAAAAATAAATATTATCACCTAATTGTTTTTCATTACTAGCATCAAAAAAAGCTAATTCATTATAACCATATTCTTTTAAACTTGTAGCAAATGCATCTAACTCATTAGTATGTGTCATATCGTGATAGTATGTTTGAATATTATTATTTATACAAGTAATATCAAAATATTGTTTATTATCTCTAAAAATAGGATAAATACAATTTCCACTAGTTTTTACACCTGTAATTATTTTACCCATTTTATTAAGATTTTTATACAAACTATAATCATACACTAAATCACCAGAAGTAATTGTAATATGATAACTATCTCTTTCACCTTTTGTATTAGCAGTATAAACCTCTTTAATTTGATACTCTTTATCACCATCTGTTATTACATATTCATTTGTAAATCCACTACTTTGAAATCTAAAAATTATCTGAATACCAAAATAAAAAATAAACAATACAACTACAGTTAAAACTAAACGTTGCATATAGCACCTCCACATATTATAACTACATTATATAATAACTTATATATTTTTTTCAAGCAAAAAAGAGGCTAAGCCTCTTTATGATTAAAATATTTACTTTTTTCTTCCATCATATAACTAGTTATTGCTGTTTCAATATCATCTAATGCTTCTCTTTGAATATTAGATAAAACTACTTTTTCTTTAACTGTATCGATAATTACTTTACCCCAAATAATACCCATTTTAACAGTTAAATCATTGAACATATCAGGTGTTATGGCTTTAAAAAAGTAACCAAAAATTAATCTTTTTTGACCTAATAATATTCTTTTATTAGTTAAAACAACAGCATAAGTAGTAATAATATCTAATGGATTATCATTTTTTTGAGCTGCAAAGGCAAATTTAACTTCTTCATCAGGATTTAAATGAGTATCAATTATTTTAGCATGTTGCTTCAATCTCCAGCTAATAGTCATAGGATATCTTCTTTTGAAAGCTACCATTTTTTCATATACAATACTCATAAAATCATCCTCCACTATTTAATAATACTATTTTCTGTTAAGAAATCAACTACAGTTTGTTTATCTAAGAAACCACTATCAACAGCTATGTTATCGCCATCTTTTACAATTAACATAAGTGGTGTTCCCCATTGTGTATTTTCTTTAAAATATGTTAATGATGTTTGAATAGCTTCTTGTTCATCAGCAGTCATCTTTGTGAAATTCAAATAATAAATATCTATATCATTTTCACGAGCAATTTCATCATAATATGGTTTTGCAGCAATACAATGACTACAAGATGTTTGACCAACTACAATTACTTTTGGTTCAGTACTTTTTATTAATTCAGAATATTCATTATAACTAATTTCAGTTAAATTTTCATATTCTGGAGGTAATACCTCATCTTCAGAAATTAAACCATTTTCTTGAAAAAAAGTAAATGCTGATTCACGATCCATGTAACCTATATTATTAGCAACAGCTTCTCCATTTTTAATAATTACAGTTGTTGGTGTTCCAAAATCTTCAACAGAAACACCACCTTTTTCTAACATTTCTACTAGCTTATCTTGACTAAGATTAGCAGTATTAACATAATAATAATTTAGACCATATAACTCTGCCATTTCATCAATAACAGGTTGATACATTTGACAATAACTACATCCAGTAGCCCCAAAGAAAACGATACTATACTTGTCTTCATTTACTTCCATTACTACATTATTATCACCAAAAGCTGAAGCTAAATTTTCATTATCTACTTCATATAATTGATAATATTCATTTACTAACTTAGCTTGTTTTTTAGAATCAATTACAATTATACTAACAAAACATATAACTATTATTAAACCAATCAATAGTAATATTTGACCTTTCTTTTTTTCGTTCATATAACTTCCTACCTTTCAAACTTATACATACTGTCTGCAACAGCATTTTTATTATATCACATATTAAATTATTTTGATATATTTTTTAGTATAAAGTATTATTTACTTCAATTTCAAAAGTAAATTGATATTTAAAATATAATTATACAATTTAGTATGTCACAAGATTTAGTCAAGGACG
>CALVQV010000033.1 GCA_944358325.1 uncultured Bacilli bacterium | reverse complement strand
CCATATATATATGTACCTAGATATAATGGAATACTAAACCAAAGGATGTAGACATGATTAACTTTAAAGGGATCATCTACAAGGCCTAAAAAATTAAAAGCATAACCAATTAATTTAATAAGTGGTAATCCAAACATAACAACTAAGGTAATAATAAATATATATTTTTGAGTATTCTCTTTTTTTAACATCTTACCACCATAATAATTATATATTAAATAATTTTAATAAGCAACTAACCGTGAGGATGAAAATTTTCATAATCTTGTTTAATTTTTTCACGTGATACATGAGTATATATTTGCGTAGTTTTAATATCACTATGACCTAATAATTCTTGAATACTACGCAAATCAGCACCAGCATCTAATAGGTGTGTTGCAAAAGAGTGTCTTAAAGTATGAGGACTAAAATTAGTTTTAATATCTTTTTCACGAGCTAATTTTTTAATTATTTTAAAGAAGCCTACTCTTGTCATTTTATTACCATGATTATTAATAAATAAATAATCATTAACACCATTTATAAGTAGACTTTCACGATATCCATCCATATATATTTTAATAGCGCATATAGCGTAATCTCCTAAGGGAATGATTCTTTCCTTATCCCCTTTACCAATTGTTCTTATAATGGCATTTTCTAAGTCAATATCACTTATTTTAACATTAATTAATTCACTGACGCGTAGTCCTGATGCATACATAAGCTCAAGCATTGCTTTATTACGAGCACTATATTTATCAGTAATTTTAATATCTAATAATTTATTAATCTCTTCATAACTTAAAACATTAGGAATCGTTTTCTTGATCTTAGGGAGTTCAATTAAAGCAACAGGATTTACACTAACAATTTTTTCAATCATCAAGTATTTGTAAAAAGATCTTAACACAGTAATATTATGAGCAATGCTCTTTTCACTTAATTTCAAATCTTTTAAATACTTTAAATATTCTCTTAATTTTTTAGAATTTATTTTATTTAAATCATCAGGCATAAATTCTCTAAAAATATTTAAATCATTACGATAAGAATTAATAGTATTAATGCTATATTTTTTTTCTATTAATAAATAATCTAAAAAGCTATCAATTTTAGAATTTATATTCATACCATCACCACTTATATTATACCATTTATCTATCTTTTTTTATGCTTTTTTGCTAAAATATTAAATGGTGATATTATGAATGAACCATTAGCAATTAAAATGCGTCCAACTTGTATTGAAGATGTTATAGGTCAAAAACATTTAGTTGGTCCAAATAAAGTTATATATAACATGGTTAAAAATAAAAAATTATTTTCGATGATTTTGCATGGTAAACCAGGAATAGGCAAAACAACTATTGCTTTAGCAATTATAAATGAATTAAATTTACAATATCGCATGTTTAATGCCGTTATTAATAATAAAAAAGATTTTGATATTGTTGTAAGTGAAGCTAAAATGTATGGTGGTATGGTTGTTATCATGGATGAAATTCATCGTTTAAATAAAGATAAACAAGATTTATTATTACCATATCTGGAAAGTGGCTTAATTACTTTAATTGGTATGACAACATCTAATCCATATCATGCTATTAATCCTGCTATTCGTTCTCGTTGTCAAATATTTGAATTACATGAATTAGACGAAAAAGATGTTTTAGAAGGTTTAAATAAAGTAGTTTCTAAACAAATACTACCAAATTTAGAAATAGATAATGAAAGTTTAAAATACATTTCTAAAATAAGTAGTGGTGATATGCGCTATGCTTATAACTTGTTAGAAGTAGCCTACTACTCTACTAATGATTTTAAAATAAATATGGATGTTTTAAAGAATATTAATAGTAAACCAGCATTTTTCCATGATAAAAATGAGGATGGTTATTATGACGTTATAAGTGCTTTTCAAAAAAGTATTAGAGGTAGCGATGTTAATGCTGCTCTCCACTATCTAGCACGATTAATTGAAGCTGAAGATTTAGATATTATTTTTAGAAGAATGAGCGTTATTGCTTATGAAGATATAGGTCTTGCTAATCCTAGTATGGGTCCTAAAGTAGAAGCTTGCATTAAAGCTTGTGAAAGATTAGGATTACCAGAAGCTAGAATTCCACTATCAGCAGTAGTAATCGAACTTGCTTTAAGTCCTAAATCTAATAGTGCTGAAACTGCTATTGATTTAGCTTTAAATGACATTCGAAATGGTAATATTGGTAGTGTTCCAAATCATATCAAAACAACAAGTAAAGACTATAAATATCCTCATGATTATCCTAATGCTTTTGTAAAACAACAATATTTACCAGATAAATTAAAAAATAGACGTTACTATCAACCTAAAGAAACTAGTAAATATGAAAAAACATTAAAAGAAATATATGATAAACTAACTAAATTAAATAACTAAAAAAGATTAGAATTTTCTAATCTTTTTATATTTCTAAAATAAATAATTCTAAACCTAGCGTAGAATCTATTTTACCTGTTTTAATGTCATAGTCTAAGTCAGCTAGTTTTGATAAGTATTTAAGTAATGTATGTTCTTTAAAACGGCGATATGTTTGAAGCGCTAGTTTAATACGATATGGATGTATTTTTAAGTTACTAGCGATATTAGCTTCTGTATATCCTTTTTGATATAGTATTTTACTTTGATAAATAATTCTAAATTGATTTGCTAGCATAATTATTATTTTAATTGGTTCTTCATTATATTTAAGCATTTCATGATATGTTTCTAAGGCTTCTATTTTATTATCATTAATAATATTTTCAATTAATTTAAATATATCAATATCGATATTTTTGCTAGTTAGATTAGTAATATCTTCTCTTGTAATATCAAAGTTATCATCTTTATAAATAAGTATTTTTTTAGCTTCATTTTCTAATATATCTAGATTATTACCTACTCTATCAATAAAATAGTTTAAATCACTATTAGAAATGTTATATCCTTTAAAAAAATCTTTGACAATATTATTAAGATTGTTCATTTTGTTACATTCTTTAACAATACTTTTTTTCTTTAATTCTTTAACTATTTTTTTACGTTCGTCTAATTTATCATTATTAACACCAAAAATAATAATTGTATCAGGATTAGGATTATTTATGTAATCTAATAATATATCAGTATCATTATTAATATTTTTACTTCCTGTTAAAAATAAAGAGTTATTAATTATTATTAATTTTTTATTACTCCACATGGAAATAGTTAAAGCATCATCAATTATATCTTTTAACATATCGTTATTGCCGTCATAATAATTGATATTTAATTCATCAATATTATGTTCCGCAATAATTTTTTTTATTTCTTTATCAATTAAAAATTTTTCTAAACCATATATTAAATAAAACATAACAAACCTCTAATCAATTATACTTTCTATTTCATTCCAATTATAAACGCGTTTTATATTCGGACCATAAATATTTTTATTATAAGAACAATCCATACAAATAACAGGAATTACTTTACTTACTTTTATAATATTAGTAGGTGAATCTTCAATCATAATATCGATATTATTTTTAATACAATAAATATCTTTATTAAAACAAGCCATTTCTAAATGATTATAGTATATATCATTTTTTTTAAGCCAATCTATTGTTATTCTTGTAACATCTAATTTATTTCTTTTACTTATTGGTATATCAAGATTAGAACGAGCTGTAATAAGATATATTTCATGTCCTTTTTCTTTAAATTTTTTAATTACTTCAGATGCATTAGTTTTTACTTCTACTTGCGTAAATAATAAATCTAAATATTTATCCCAAAAATAATCAGCTTCTTCTTTAGATAAAGCAAATATATCTTTAGCATCATAAGCATATTGTTTAACTTGATAGCCTTCTTTTTGGCCACAAGCTAAAGTCCATTTATCTATTTCTGTTAAAGTACCATCTATATCAATACCAATACGCATATTATCACCTATATAATTATATCTTAAAACACAAAAAAAAGAAAGTACAAAAGTACTTTCAAAGTAGAGAGAGTATGATGTTTTCGAACACCAATTTTGTTAGTCTTTCGAACTAACAAATACATTATAACTTTTAATTGTGTAATTTTTGTGAAAAATATGTTAAAATTTTATTTTTTATTTAATTCAAAGTAAAAAGTTGTTCCCTTCCCTACTTTTGAATTAACACCATATTTAACCTCATGATTTTCTAAGATACTTTTAACGATAGAAAGACCAATACCACTACCAACATCATCACGACGATATTTTTTATCTACTTTATAATATTTATTCCATATAAGTTTTAAATCTTTTTTCTTAATTCCTTTACCGTGATCAATTACTTCGACTAAAACTTTCTTTTTTTGATCAGTTAATTTAATAATAATTGTTTTATCTATTCCGACATAGTTAATAGCATTATTAAGTAAATTATATATAACGCGTTCAATTCTTTTTATATCAGCCATTACTGTATATTCATTATCATAAATAAATTCGAATTTAAATCCTTCAGCTTTTAGATAATCATAACGTTTTAAAATAGTATTAACTAATTCATTAAGATTAAATTCAGTATAGTCAAGTGTTACAACACCTGATTGCATTTTAGATAAATCTAATATATCATTAACTAAAATATTTAAGCGATCAGTTTCTTCAATAATGACATTAAGATTTTGTTCTCTTTTATTTTTATTTTCACCATTTAAATCACGAGCCATTTCTGCATATGCTTTAATCATAGTTAATGGTGTTTTTAAGTCATGACTAACATTAGCCATTAATTCTCTTCTAAGTTCATCAGTTTTAGCAAGTTCAACACAAGCATTATTAAGTGTTTCACCTAAATCATCTATTTCAGCAATATTATTATCTGTTGCAAAATTAGGAGTATAATCCCCCATTGCCATTTTACTAGCACGCTCATTTAAATTAACAATTGGTTTTGATAAATATTTTGATATATAAATAGCGATTAAGAACGATAAAATTAAAACCCCAATACTAACATAAATAAATTGATTTGTTAAAATACTTGTTGTTGCATCTAATGGTACTAGTGAAGTTGATACAAAAGCATAGGTATTATTACCCAATCGCATAGCGTATATTAAACTTTCATTACCATATTTTTCATTAATTAGTTTATATGCTTTAGTATCTTTGCCACTTTCAATAAAAGCACTTTTATAAGTTGTTTGACTTGTACTTTGAAGCATACAACCTTTATTATATTGATCAGTAGAATATAAAGGAACAACACCATTTGTTATTTCAATACATACACCATGATCATAAGCAAGTTCATCTAGATGAGCGTAATCATCATAATAAGCAATTATTTCATCAGATATACTATTCATTTGATTTGTTTTACTAAACTCGTAAAAAACATTTAAAAAGGTAATTTGAAAAAGCCATAAGAACATTAAAATTGATATCGCAAATAGGACTAAATATAACCAAACTTTCTTGGTTATACTATTTTTCTTGAAGAACAAATTTATACCCCATTCCACGAACAGTTACAATTAAGTTACGATAATCACCTAAACTATTACGAAGCATTTTAATGTGCGTATCAATTGTACGATCATCACCAAAAAAATCATAACCCCATATTTGATTCAAAAGTTTTTCACGACTTAAGGCAATATTCTTATTATTGATAAAATATACTAATAATTCATATTCTTTAGGTGTAACTTTAATTTCTTCGTTATCAATAGTGATAGTACGAGCATCAAAATCTACTACTAAAGATTCATATGTAAAACGATTAGTTAAACCACTACCTCTTTTTAATACTGCTTTAACACGAGCTACTAATTCTTTAGGACTAAAAGGTTTAGTAATATAATCATCTATTCCTAAATCAAATCCTAATAACTTATCATATTCTTCCCCACGTGCCGATAACATAATGGTTGGAATATTTTTAGTTTTAAAAATTTCTTTACAAGCACTAAAACCATCTAATTTAGGCATCATGATATCCATAATAATTAAAGAAATATCATCTTTTAAAGCCTTATCAATAGCTTCTTCACCATTGCTTGCTTCAATAACTTCATAACCATCATTTTCTAAATATTCTTTAATAACCTCTCTAATTAATTGTTCATCATCAACAACCAAAATCTTCATAGTATCACTTCCTCATCTACTATTATACAATTTTTTATGATAATTTTGTGAAAAAAAAGAAAACTAAATAGTTTTCTTTTCTAATACTTTATCTTTTTCATTATGAGCTGTAGTTTCTAAAATATTATTATAAGTAGCTATTTTAAAATCTTTGTGACTACCAGTAACATAAACAGCATTGAAATCTTGTTTATAAGTAACACCCATTTTTTCAAAACGAATTTTTACTTTATTTACATTTTTAGTAATATCACCAATAGCTTTAATATTTAAACGATGATCACGTCTATTATACATTGGATTGTTTTTTACTTTATATTCTGAATCATATTCTAATTGAGCAATATTAAGTTTCTTATCACCAAAACTAATAAGACTAATATCACCAGTAACTTTTAAAATATCAACTAAAGCATTAATACCTCTTTGTAATTCTTGTTTATTATCACTATTACCGAAAATAATAAAACAAGGATTATATTGATTAAATAAAGTAAAAGATGATTTGCGTTCAAAACCATATTCATTAGCATATGTATTAACACAAATACCTACACAGTTATCACTTGTTTGTAAAGCTACAATACGTGATGTACGTTTATTAGTTTTTTTATCAGTATGATAATAACAAGTAATTCCATCAATATTTTCTTTTGCATAATTGTTATCTAATCTTTTGATTAAAGTATTAAAATTTATATCATTTATATTCATAAACATTCCCCTTTCAAAAATGCTTTGCTATTATACCATGCATTGTTTTTTTGTCAAATTAAAGAGAAGTAACTTACTACTTCTCTAAAATATTAAAAATAATATTACTACAAGTGCTAAAACTAAGCGATACCACATAAATACTTCAAAATCATTTTTCTTAATATATTTAAGTAAGAAATTGATACATAATAAACCAGATATAAAGGCAACTAAAATACCAGTTATAAAATAATTTAAATTAGCACCTATTAAAGTCCATGTCTCACTATCAAATATTTGTAAGATAACTGCTCCCAAAACAACAGGGGCACTTAAATAAAAGGAAAATTTAGCTGCTGATTCACGATCTAGTTTTAAAAATCTACCGCAAGCTATTGTTGTGCCACTTCTAGAAAAACCTGGAATAAGAGCAAATACTTGACTACAACCGATTAACAGTGCATCTTTTAATGACATACTTTTTAAATTATTTTCTTGTTTGCTCTTTTTATCTACTAAATAAATAATGACACCCATTATAGCAAGTGCTAAAGCAATTAATAAATATTGTTTGCGAAAGAAACTATCAACAATATCTTCAAATAACAATCCAACAATAGCAGCTGGAATTGTGGCAATAACTAAATACCATAACATTTTGCCATCATTACTTTTTGGCTCAGTAAATCCTTTAAATAACATATTAATAAAATCTTTAAAAAAATATATACCTATCGCTAATAAAGTTCCTAAGTGTAGAGCAATATCAAAAGTAAGTTCAACATTATTAGCAATATCACTACCTATCCCAAAAACATCGCGGAATATAATTAAGTGAGCACTACTAGAAATAGGTAAAAATTCGGCTATTCCTTGAACAATAGCTAATATAATAATTCCTAAAATACCAGTCATTATTTTTCTCCTAACTTATAAGCAATTACAAAACCCAACATGAATAATATAATTCCACTTACAATAAACATTATGTTAGTTGTTAATCCTGCTTCTACGATAATAGAAATGATTGAAGCAAGAATAAAACCAATTATCATAAAATAAGTAGGAACTTCATGCTTAGCAAGTAAGTATTCAATTAATTTAGCAATTAAAATAATTCCCACTAAAACACCAATTCCAAAAGGAATTAAAATAGCTAAATTAGAAGCAATATTATTTAAATGTGTAAAATCTTTAATAGTATTAATAATTGGTTCATAATAGCCTAATAACATTAATACAAAAGAACCACTAATACCTGGAATAACCATAGTAGCTGCTGCTATAATTCCAACAATAAATAAAGTAATATATTTATAGATATCCATATTAGCAAATGAGATAACTTTATTACCACTATCCATAAAAGTAAATAAAACAACAATACTAAAAGTTATAAGCATTAATAAAATATTTTTACCATTAACTTCTTTATCAATTTTCTTATATAGAAGTGGTATTCCGCCTACAATTAGTCCAATAAATAATAAAGTTGTTGGAAATTTAAAATTAGTTAAAGCATAACTTATAGCATTACTTAAAATAGCTAAACTTAAAACAGCACCGATTCCAATTGGGAAAAGAAGCTTAATGTTTTCTTTAATGTTTTTCATAAAATGACTAATAGCATTTATTAATCTTTCATAAATTCCTAAAGTAATCGCTAGTGTTCCTCCACTAACACCAGGAATAATATTAGCAACACCTATAATAAAACCTTTAATTGCCAGTACTAAATATTCTTTCATTTTATCACCTATAACATTATAACATAATTATATTACTAAAATAAACCTTTAATTACACCATTAGTGTCAATATCAATATTTAATAAAGCTGGCTTTTTACTTAAACCTGGCATTGTCATAATATTTCCCATTAAAACAACAATAAAACCTGCTCCACTATTAACTTTAACTTTACGAACAGTAACATCATAACCACTACATACTCCTATTTTCTTAGCATCATCACTAAGTGAATATTGCGTCTTAGCGATGCAAATAGGTAAATTACCAAAACCTAATTTATTAATATTATTAATATCTTCTAAAGCTTCATTACTATAATGAACGTTATTAGCGTGATAAATCTCTTTAGAAATAATATTTATATTTTCTAATATTCCATTATCAGTGTCATATAAAAATTTAAAATCACAAGGATTATTACATACATCAATTACCTCTTTAGCTAATTCTATAGAACCAATAGAGCCATCAGTAAAACAAGTCGAAACAGCGAATCTAACATTCATTTTTAAAACAAAACTTTTAACATATTCTATTTCCTCTAAACTATCGGTATGAAATTTATTTAAACATACAACAATATTGTTTGTATATTTTTGCATATTTAAAATATGCGTTTTTAAGTTATTAATACCTTTTTCTAAATAGGTAATATTGGAAATATTTAGTTCATCTTTATTACATCCACCATTATATTTAATACTACGAATAGTTGAATTAATGACGATACAATTAGGTTTGATATTACCAATACGACATTTAATATCTAAAAATTTTTCAGCTCCTAAATCAGCACCAAAACCAGCTTCAGTTACAACATAATCTGCTAAATTTAAACAAGTTTTAGTAGCAATTAAAGAATTACAACCATGGGCAATATTAGCAAATGGGCCACCATGAATAATAGCAGGATTATTTTCTAAAGTTTGAACTAAATTAGGTTTAATGGCATCTTTTAATAAAACAGCCATGCTCCCTTCAAAACCTAAATCATGCACAAAGACAGGCTTGTTATCGTAAGTATAACCTAGTAATATATTACCTAGTCTTCTTTTTAAATCCATTAAATCCTTGCTTAAACATAAAATAGCCATGATTTCACTTGCTACCGTAATAACAAAAGAATCATCGCGATTATCCAACTTAATATGACGTAAAGCACGATCATTCATATCCATAGCACGTGGTACTAAAATACGATCAGGATCAATACCAATTTCATTACCTTGAAAAATATAATTATCTAAAGCTGCACACATCAAATTATTGCACGCAGTAATAGCATGCATATCACCAGTAAAATGTAAATTAATATCTTCCATAGGTATAACTTGAGCATATCCGCCACCAGTAGCTCCCCCTTTAATACCAAATACTGGTCCTAAAGAAGGTTCTCTTAAGGCAACTAAACTATTTTTACCTAGTTTACATAAAGCATCATTTAAACCAATACTCATTGTTGTTTTGCCTTCCCCAAAAGGGGTAGGATTAGTACTAGTAACTAATATTAATTTACTATCTTTTTTATCTAATGATTCTAAATTTCTAATATCTAATTTGGCCATATAATTACCATAATTAATAATATTAGAAGAAGTAAGTCCTATCTTTTTACCTATTTCATCAATACTTAATATTTTTGCTTTATTGCTTATTTCAATATCACTTAGCATATTATCACTTCCTTATTACCATTATACTCTATTTTAACAAAAAGAAAAACAAACATTATTTGTTTGTTTTAACTTTAACTTTATTATATTCATCGACACTAATAGGTAAACCATAATCCAAACGTTCTTCTAATGAATACAAACTACTAGCAGATTTTAAGCATTTGTTATTATCTTTATTATACCATAAAATTTTATTTAAAGTTTTTGTTTGACCACTTTTACTAAAAAAATCAGTCGTAGGTGCTTGTACTTTATCTTTATCTAAAACATAACCTCTAAGACGAACTGATAATAATTCATTATTAACATAATTTAATAAATATTTATTAGTATTTTCTTTATTTGAAATAACTTCTAGACACTTCTTTAAGGCTTTAATTTTGGATATTCTATTAATAGGAAGCATATCACTATCTTCATCAATCATTTTAAAAGATTTTTCCATAACTTCTTCAATACTATAATCACTATTCATTAAATTATTATATATGTCGGCATTAAAAATATAATTTTTAACTTGTAATACATCAAAATCCAAAGGATGTGAATTGCTGTTTTTATTAGTAAGTTTTAACTTTTCCATAAACTCAAAAATATTTTTCATAATAATCATATGATTAATATCAGTTTTTGTTTTATTGGATATAGAAATATTGTCAACCTTTTCACATAGATGTTTAATTAATGGAGCA
>CALVQV010000032.1 GCA_944358325.1 uncultured Bacilli bacterium | reverse complement strand
GTAATGATTTTACAAATACATTATTTAACCAATCTCCTACATATGATTTTTCTAAGGTGTTACATTCTAGATTTGTTATACAATCATCACTTCCCCATGATATTGCTGTTACTGGATATGATGTTATTAAAGTATATTTATTAGTTGTTTTATCTACTTTAATAATACGCCATTGATGTCCTCCATACCATAACCAGTTTATTCCACCTGTTCCACTTTTTCCTGTATACACATATTCATTTCCTTCTGTTTTATAACATTCAGTTGTTTTATCTGTTGTACATAAATTTTTTTCTATTTCTGGTAATAGAGGTTTTTCAACTATTTGTCCTTCTCCTGGTAGTTTCATCTTTACTGTTGCAAATTTACCATCATTTGTTTCAACGTATAAACGATACTCACCTATCTCACCATCTGTTTTTTGAGATTTGATGAATTGTTTCATACTATTACTAAGATTATTATCAGTATCAAGAAAACGTAATAAATATTCATCTGATTCGTCAGTGAAGATTACTTTTTTAATATTTAGTTGTTCTAATAATGCTTGACAATAAGTTGTTTCACTTACAACACTTGCTGGACATGTTGTTAAATCCAAATATACTAAAGAGGCATCTGGATCTAATGAGAAATTGTCTTTATAATATTGTTTTAATTCTTCATAGTTATCTTCTAATAAGAAGTTTTTGATGTTACCTGCACTATAAATAGTTGTTACATCATTGTAAGCTAATGAATCAGCATAATTAGCATTTATATTACGTAATTGGACATAAATAAACAATAAAACACTTACAATAAATGTTGATACTATTAATGTTTCTGTAAGCATAAACCCTTTTTGATTACTTTTTTTCATATAAATATCTCCTTTGATATTGTTTTTATCTTAAATCTATTATATAATATTTTTAGGATAAAAACTAGTCCAAAAAAAGAATAAAAGAACAAAAGAATAATATAGGGGTTGAAATAATGTTAAGAGTTTTTGATTATGATAAAATGCCGGTTGTTGAGATAGTTAATGATATATTAGTTGATGCTTCAAAACGTGGAGCGAGTGATATTCACTTTGATCCACAAGAAAACTTTTTAAAGATTCGTATTCGTATTGATGGTGAATTAATGGATTATGCTGAAGTTCCTAATACGATTAAGAAAAATTTAGTTACTCGTATTAAGATTATTAGTGGTATGAACATTACTGAATCACGTTTACCACAAGATGGTGCGATAAAGACAACTCTACAAGATGTTGATTTAGATCTTCGTGTATCTTGCTTACCTACTAGTTTAGGTGAAAAAATTGTTGTTCGTATCTTAGATTATTCTAAATCTTTAGCAGGTATTGAAGAATTAGGTTTTAGTCCTGATAATTATAAAAAAGTATTACAAATGATTAATGTACCTAATGGTATTATTCTTGTTACAGGTGCTACTGGTACAGGGAAAACAACAACAGTTTACTCTATTTTGCAAAGACTTAATACTGAAAAAACAAATATAATTACGGTTGAAGACCCTATTGAAATGGATATTGAAGGAATCAATCAAGTTCAAACTAATAGTGAAATTGGTTTAGACTTTGCTACAGCGTTACGTTCTATTTTACGTCAAGACCCTAATATTATAATGATTGGGGAAATGCGTGATACAGAAACAGCTAAAATTGGTGTTCGTGCTTCTATTACTGGACACTTAGTACTATCTACTATCCACACCAATAACTCATTAAATACTATCGAACGTTTACTTGATATGGAAGTTGAAAGATATTTATTATCAAGCGCACTTACTGGAATTATTTCACAAAAATTAGCTCGTATGCTTTGTCCTCACTGCAAGAAAAAAAGAAAAGCTACATCTTATGAAAAAGAATTAATGAGTAAAGTATTAGGTCATCCTATTGAAGAAGTATATACACCTGTTGGGTGTGATGTTTGTGGAAATGGATATCATGGACGTGTTGCTATTCAAGAAGTATTAGTTATTTCACAAGATATAAGAGATGCTATTAGTAATAATGTACGTAAAGCTGATTTACGTAAACTAGTTTATAGTGGAGATGTTACAACTTTACTTCAAGATGGTTTAGAAAAAGTTGAAAATGGTTTAACTACTTTTGAAGAAGTATTAAAATTAATTGAATTAGATGATGAACAAACTACTGGTGAAAAACTAGATTTAAGTTCAGCTATTAGAGATGCTAAATTACAACAACATAGAGAAAAAACCAAAAATGATGTTCCTACTGATGTTAAAGCTTTAGGCGTTGCTTCTCCTACTAAGTATGATAATAATGAAACTTTATTTGAAACAACTGATACATTATTTAATAATATTCCTAATAATCAACCACAACAAGTTACTATACAACCAAAGGTAGAAGAAACTGAAACTTTAGAACTATAGAAATATAGTTCTTTTTTTTACAAATAAAAAATTGGATTAAGACATCCAATTTAATAAATCTATTATTTGATTAAAATTCATTTGTGAGAAATAAATAATTATTGCTCCTAAACTTAAAAGTGGTCCAAATGGTATTTCGTGACTCTTTGTTATTTTCATTAAAAAATATGAAAGAGGCAAACCTAATATTGATCCAACAAATATGGATAAAAGTGCTAAAGGATAACCTAATACATATCCAAAGATAAATAATAGTTTTATATCTCCCCCACCCATTGATTCTCTTCTAAATAAAACATCACCCAATTTTTTTATTAAAAACATTGTTATAAAAGCTAATAATGCAGGTATTAATGTATATACAGCATCACTTAAACCATATATTATTATTTTTTCAATAAATAATAATATAAATGTTATTAATAATACTTCATCAGGAATAATCATATAATTCATATCACTAACAAGAATTATAAGTAACATAGATATAAATGTTAAAGCTATAGCTAATTCTGGTGTTAATTTGAAAATATAATATGTAAGTGCAAACATAATTCCTGATAATATCTCAAATAATGGATGAACTATAGGAATTGATGCTTTACAATTTTTACATTTTCCTTTTTGAAATACATAAGATAAAATTGGTATAAGTTCAAGAGGAGACAGTATATGATGACATTTTGGACAATGACTACGTGGTTTAACAATAGATTCATTATTTGGTAATCTATCACCAACTACGTTATAAAATGACCCCATAACTGTTCCTAGAACAAAAAATATAATAATATAATATAAATCCATCTTGTAACTCCTATCCTGTTGTAGATTGTAATTGATTATACATTTCAAACATTGGAATAATAATTGATAAAACAACAACCCCAACAATAACTGTTAACATGATAATTAAAATTGGTTCAACAAATGTTTTAATACGTGTTACAGCATTACGATGTAAATCTTGATAATATTCACTAACACGTTTCATCATTTGTGGTAATTCCCCTGTTTTTTCTCCTGTAACTAGCATTTCATAAGCTGGTATTGGAAAAGCCCAGTTACCTTCAAATGCTTTTGATATTTTATCACCTTTTGCTAGATTAACAATTGTATCTTTAATAAGCATTTTATATATTTCATTATTTGTAATTTTATTCAATATTTCCATACTATCAGTAATAAAGACATTATGTTCTAGTAAAGCTGCAAATGTTTTAGTAAACATTGTAACTTCATTATAAATGATAACATTACCAATAACTGGAGTGTGCATTAATACCCATTGCGTAAAAATACGAATAACATCAACGTTTTTATATAAATACCAACCTAAGAAGGAAATAGCAATAATAAATAAAATTAATAAATACCAATAATTTTTCAAGAAATTACTGATTCCTAAGATAAATAAAGTAATTCCTGGAATCGTAGATCCATCCATTGATTCAAAAATTGTAACAAATTGTGGAACTACCCAAATCATAATAAACGCTATTACACAAATCGCTACAAATAAAACCATTAATGGATAAGTTAAAGCACTTATCATAGCTTTTCTTGTCTTTTCGGTTTCTGTATAATACTCAACTTGATCATCTAATACTTCAGGTAATTGACCTGTCATTTCACTTGTTTTAATCATATTAATAAGTAAACGTGGGAAAGCTTTATTTTGTTTTTCCATAGCGGCACTAAAACTTTCACCCATAGTAAGGTCATAAATCATTGCTCTAAACACTCGTTGATATGCTTTATTACGATATTGTCTTGTAAGAATTTTAAGAGCTTCAACTAAAGGTATACCACTTTTTAAGTAGGTAGATAATTGCGTTAGGAAAAAAATTAAATCTTTATTTTTTATACGAACATTAGTTGTTCCCTCATGTTGATGTAAAAGTCTAATCCATTTATTTGTCCTAATAGAATAAACTTCCATTCCTTCTGAAAGTAAAAATGAATGAACTTCAACTTTAGAAAATGCTTCAAAGTATCCTTTGACAAATTTACCTTCAGCATTCTTGCCAGTATATTCATATAATAATTTAGTTTCTGTTTTTTCAGCATCTTTGCCGTCAAAATCAATTAGTAAACTTTCACGATGTAGTGTTTGATCGTTACGAGCATTTTTTGCTAATACAGAATTATGTAATTTATCTTTGATAATTGTTCCTAAACGTTTAGGATAATTGATAACACTTACAAGGAAATCATTAATCTTTTCACCAAAAGTTTTTTTCTTATAATCTACATTTTCATTAATGTAACTATCTTCATCATTTTTATGAATTAACTTTCTTTCATTTTCAGCTTTTTCTTTAGCAATACGCATTTCTTCTTGTTCACGAGCAATACGTGCTGCCATTTCTGCTTTAATACGTGCTGCTTCTTGTTCACGTGCTAATTTTTCTTTAGTCTGACGTTCATTAATTTCACGTATTTTTGCTTCTTGTTTTTCGTTAGTTTTAACAATAAAATTATATATTAAAATATAAGGAACTTTTATACCTAAAACAACATATCGCATAAAGCCATAGCTTAACATACACATTGTTATAAAACCCATGATAGCATAAAACAAAATATTATAGATAGGTGTTATAATTAAATCTATCATATTAAAGAAAATAAAGAAAAAGCCAAGACAAAAATACCTAACAAAACTAATAGGCATCATAATTATAAATTTTAATATCTTATAAATAAAAACAAACGGTAATAAATAAGGTTTATTATTCATAAAACACCTGGCCATCTTTCTACTCTTTTACTCTACTTAATTATATCATACCTTTTTATATTTTGTAAAACTATTTTAACAATTTCATATAATAAATTAGAAAGGTGATTATTATGAATTATTATAATCCATATTATATGCCATATATGAATATTCCAACTAGTGCGGTTAATACATCAGCTAAAACAGGATTATTCAGCCGTTTATTAGGTGGAAGTTTAAATTTTTCTTCTATTTTAAATGGAACACAACGTGTTTTAAGTATAACTAATCAGGCTATTCCATTAGTTAAACAAGCAGGTCCAATTTTTAAAAATGCTAAAACAATGTTTAAAGTAATGAGTGAATTTAATAAACCAGAAAAAAGTATACAAAATGTAAATGAAGTTATGGAATCATCAAAAGAAAGTAATAATATAACTAAAAATGATGTTATTTCTACTAATAATATTAACTTAGAAAGAAAAAATATAACTACAAGTAATCTTACTTTCTTTCAATAAAAAGGAATTAGTAATTTTCAAACTAATTCCCTTTTTAATAGATAATTGTAAAAAGATAGCTTTAATTTTCTTGCAAAAAGATGTTTTGGTAATCTATTTATAATTTCTTGATTAACAAAAATTAATTGTTTAATATATTCTTGATTAATATCTAACTTTTTAGTTCTTATAATTGGCCCAATCATATAATCAACAATATGATATTTTTTATTTCCTCTTATAAAAGATATAATAACATTATAAATTTTACCTTCTTTGACAATTTGCTCTTTATTTATAATATATCCTTTTTTTATTATTTCACGGCGTAAGCGCCATAATTCATTATTAGATTGAATTATCAAGTGTTCTATCTTTTTATCTTTTATGATATTTAAAATATTACTTGTTCCCATTCCTGCTATTACAACAACACTATTAGTAAAATCATCTATACCATCTAATCCCTTATTTAATACAGGTTTTATTTGATCATTTAATTTATATTTATTAATGTTATTAATAGCACTACTTAAAGCATTTTTATTAATATCGATAGCTATACAAGTTGTATTTTTATTTAAAGCACAATATATATCTAATAAAGCATGATCACATCCAACATCATAAAGAATTGGTTCAGTAATCATTGATGCGATTGCTTCTAATCTTTTTGATACACGCATTAATATTAATTATCCATATAATCTTTAAGTTTACGAGAACGAGATGGATGACGTAATTTACGTAATGCTTTAGCTTCAATTTGACGAATACGTTCGCGCGTTACCCCAAACATTTGCCCTACTTCTTCTAATGTTCTACTTTTACCATCTTCTAAACCAAAGCGAAGACGAATAACTTTTTCTTCACGTTCTGTTAAAGTAAGTAATACTTCACTAATTTCATCTTTTAACATTTCATTAGTTGCATATTCTTCAGGACTCATATTACGTTCATCTGGAACAAAGTCTCCTAAATGTGAATCATCTTCTTCACCAATAGGTGTTTCTAATGATACAGGATCTTGACTAATCTTATATATTTCACGTATTTTTTCAACAGATGTATTCATTTTCTTTGCAAGTTCTTCTTCTGATGGTTCACGATTTAATTCAAGTGTTAATTGACGATGAATACGAGCTAATTTGTTGATAGTTTCAACCATATGAACTGGAACACGAATAGTACGTGCTTGATCAGCAATAGCACGTGTAATAGCTTGTCTAATCCACCATGTTGCATAGGTACTAAACTTAAATCCTTTAGAAACATCAAATTTTTCTACAGCTTTCATAAGTCCAATATTACCTTCTTGAATAAGATCTAAGAAAAGCATACCACGACCAACATATCTTTTAGCAATACTTACTACTAAACGTAAGTTAGCTTCAGCTAGAATATGTTTAGCTTCTTCATCACCAGCTAAGATACGATCAGATAGTTCTAACTCTTCTTCCATAGTAAGTAACTTAATTTGACCTATTTCTTTTAAATACATACGAACTGGATCATTTATATTAATATCCTTAACTAAAGCTTCATCATCTAAGATAAGTTTATCAATTGATTCTCCGCCATCACCAGCACCATTAGCTTCTTCTTCAGTAACAACAGCGATAGAATTTTCACTAAAAGCATTATATAAATCATCTAAGCTATCTGCATCTAACTCTAATCCTTTTAATGCACTTGCTAATTCTTCATATGTAATATACCCTTTTTCTTTTCCTTTTGCTACTAATTCTTTTTTTCTTTCTTCAAAAGATTTAATTTCATTAATCATATTCTTCTCTCCTTATTCTTAAATTCATTATTTTACTACCTAATTCCGCTTTAACAAGGGGATTAGTTTCCTTCTTCATTTGTTCCTTTAATTTTTCTATTTCACGATTAACATTATACTCATATATAACATTGATATAATCATTTATCTCTTCTTTAGAATGTTCTTCTTTTAAATCTAAGAAATCAATTTCACCAATCGTTTTTATCATATCCGGATCATCTTTTAAAAAAGATAATAAATCTGCAATATTTATATAATCAAATTGCTTATAAAAATAACTTATCTCACGAGCTAAAAAACGATATTTCATAGTTGGCATATATGTTATTTTTTTATTATACAATTTTATAACTTCTGGATCACGTAACATATAATAAAGTAAATTTTGTTCAGCTTTTTCATATTTATTGTATTTTTTGGTTTCAACTTTTTTAGTTACAATTTCTTTAACTTCTTTTTTTTCTAAATGCGAACGTATAAAATCTTCATCAAGCGATGCTTCTTCACTAATTTTTTTTATTGTTATTTCTCTTAAAACATCATCATCAAGATTATTTAATTCACTAATGATTTGATTAACATAACTAGCCATATCAATACTACTAGTTAGATCTTTTCCTTCTTTTAAATAACGAAGTTTAAAATCCATAACATTAATTGGATTATCAAGCATACTTATAAATGCTTCTTTACCATATTTTTTAATATAATCATCTGGATCTAAATCATTAGGTAAACGAACAATTTTTGGTATAACCCCTATTTTACTTAATTCATTAATGCAAGCAAAAGTTGCTTTAGATCCAGCGCTATCACCATCAAAACATAAAATAACTTCTTTAGCCATTCTTTTGATATTACTAGCATTTTCTTTCGTAACCGCTGTACCCATAGTAGCTACAACGTTTTTAACGCCTATTGTATAAGCTCTAATAACATCCATAAAGCCTTCCATAATAATTACTTGATTTTTACGTCTAGCTTCATCTTTTGCACGATGATAGTTATATAAAATTTCACCTTTTTTAAAAATATCGGTCTCTTTAGTATTTATATATTTATATTCTTTAACATCATCATAACGTCTTCCACTAAAACCAACAACTTTACCAAACATATCCCACAAAGGAAACATTATTCTATCATAATATATATCTTGAAATCCATAGTCATTTTCTATAACTAGTCCACTTTTTAATTGTTGTTCTTTAGTATACCCTTTTTTAGTTAATAAATTGGTTAAAACATCATGTTTTTTTAAAGATAAACCTATACCAAATTCTTTTATAACATCTTCATCTATACTTCTATTTTTCAAATATTCTAATGCTTTAGTACCACTACTAGTATTAATATTATTTTGATATAATTTATTACTTAATTCATATATTTCATATATATCATTATTCTTTTTAGGTTGCTCTTTATAATTATCAAAAACAACATCAATACCAGCTTTAGACGCAACCATCTTAACAGCTTCCATGAAACTTACATGCTCATAATCCATAATAAAATTAAAAACATTACCAGTTGCACCACATGAAAAGCATTTATATATTTGTTTAGTTTCACTAACACTCATACTAGGTGCATGATCATCATGAAATGGACAAACACCAAAGTAATTTTTTCCTTTTTTCGTAAGTGGTATATAATCACTTATAACATCAACTATGGAAACACTACTACGAATATTATTGATTTCTTCATTAGTTAAAAATGCCATAATACCACCCTCTAAGTATAATATACGACAAAACTTTCAAATTTCCTTTTTTTATTATGCAATTTTTTAATTTTTATGCAGAAAAAGTTAAAAAAGAAAGTTTTTTACTTTCTTTTTGGTACACAATATGATTTAACAATTGTTTTTGGTGGAAGATATACTACTCCATTTTCTTGTTTTATTACCCCATCTTTATTTTCGTAGTAAATATCAACTCTTGATGAAAATTCACCACAATCACCAACTATTTCTTCTTTACCTTCTATGGCTTCTAAAATTTCTAATTTTCGCATTTCATCTTCTACTAAATAAGAATCTTCATAGATTGAATCAACATCACTATATTTATCTTCTTTTTCTATAGTACAGCCAGTAGTAGATAATAATAATAAACAACTCAAATATGTTTTAAATTTATTCATATTTCCCCCTCCTTGTGAGCAATATTATACATATAATCAATATTTTGTCAAATTAAAGAGCCTCAAAAGAGGCTCAATCTATATAAACGCCTAGGCGCCATCTTGACAAATACTAATCGTAAGTTCATTACCAAAAAATGATTTTGATACTACAATTAATATTCGTCATCTAAGTAGCGATGTCACGTTTATTTAATTATTACAATATTAGTATAACCATATTTTTAAAATTATACTTTTATCACTAATAATATTAATATGCAATTAGTTTAAATTTGTTACAAATTATCATCTTCAAACTAATTCATACTCTTTTGCTATCACTCTTTCATCACTACAATATTCCATAATATATTTATTGTCTTTTTTAACTATAATGATTCCTATCGTTTTATCTTCATAAATTGTTTTAATATTTTTATCAATATAATTCATATAAACTTGAATTTGACCTATATGTTCCTTTTTTAATTCTGTTATTTTAAGTTCAACTACTACATAACATTTAAATTTAATGTTATATAAAAGTAAATCAATGTAATTGTAGGACTCACCTATTTTAATTTTATATTCATTATCTATAAATGTAAATCCAGCACCTAATTCTTTTAAAAAAGATGAGATATCTTCTAATATGATTTTTTGAATTACTTTTTCAGATATTATTTGATAATTATAATTATTCTTGATTATAATTGGATTGGGTATTAAATCTTTTACATTTAATTCATTATTATTTATTAATTTTAACTTAGTTTTTTCATCTAATCTTTCATATTCATTAGACTTAATTTTATTTCTTAATTCTCTAATAGATGGGTTTTGTTTTTCAATTAATCTAATATAATATTTTAATTTATTAATATCCTCATATGGTAATAATTCTACATAATGACTATATGATAATTTTGGCGACAGTGTCGCCAATTTTTCAATCAACATATAAAATTTTTTCATTTTATTTAGTGAAGATATATCATATTTTATTTTTAAATCAAATTGTAATCTTTTAGAATATTCTTTTATTATACCTTCTCCATAGTGTTTACCAGCTTCACTTAATAATTTACCAACATTATAATATGTATTTAAATCACTTCTATTTTTACTATAATCTTTTACTTTTTTATTTATTTCATTATTTATTAATTGATTCTTTATTTCATTATAATAATTCATTTATACCTCGTTCATTAATAGTTTTAACACTATATTGATTATTCTTTAATTTAATTTCTATACTTCCATTTAAATCTGTTCTATAGGTATCACAAGCACTTAAAATTTTTAATACACTATCTTTAGGATGTCCATACCAATTATTTTTTCCAACTGATATTAGACAAGTTTTTGGTTTTATAGTATTTATAAAGTTTTTACTACTGCTTGTATTAGATCCATGATGACCCACTTTCAAAATGTCAATATTAGTTAAAATATTTTTATTTAAAATACTTTCCTCAACTTTAAATCCAGCATCACCCATAAACAATAACTTATTACCTTTTATTTCAGTATAAATAACATTTGAATTATCGTTTTCATCTATATATATTATTGTTTAAAAATTTAAAATCATAGTTACCTATCTTTAAATTATTTATTTTACGATGATATCTAATCTTTTTCTTTTCTAATTCTTCTATTAATTTTTGTTCTAATTCGTTATATTCATTATTATTAAATATAACCTCTCTTATTTTAAAATTATTTACTAAATTAATACTTTCACCCATATGATCATAATCATCATGTGCTGATTGTCAAAAAGTAAGTCGAGTAAAACACTTTATTTCCAAAGAAAAAACTACATTTATGTAGTTCTGC
>CALVQV010000031.1 GCA_944358325.1 uncultured Bacilli bacterium | reverse complement strand
CTCACTAAAGTTCGCCCTTGATTTTTAATTTTACAAATTGTCTTTTATTAGATGTCTACCAATTGGGGTTCACATCACTAGAGTTTTGTCTTTATTTTTTCTTTTGTACTTTGAATACAACTTGATATGTATCTTCAAAATCCATTTCATCTAAATCTACAACATATCCATATTTTTCAATTGTATCAGCACAATTTCTAATAGTATTAATAACTGTTTTTAAGTCACCTACAACATATGTATTTGTTGCTGGGTTATTATGAATAGGTTCTACTACACCTTCTTCAATTATTGGTGTTTCTACTAATACTGGTTCTGGATTTACTGCAGGTTGAACACTTACTGGTTCTGGAATTGAAACTTCTTCTATTTCTTCAATTGCTGGCATAATTGCAGGTTTTTCTTCAATTATAGGTTCTGCTTCTAAAGATGTTGGAACAATAGGTGTTAATTCAGGAGTTGCAGGAATTGGTAGTACAGGAACTACTGGTGTTTCTAAAGTAGCTGCTGTATTAAATATATCTAAATCAGAAGGTTCCGTTGGTAATACAGGATTAGAATTAGTTATATTATTATTAGCAATTGGTTCAACAGGTGTAGCAATTGGTTCAACAGGTGTAACACTTGGCATAACAGGTGCTTCTAAAATTGAATCAACTGGTTCTATACTTTCAATTGGTGTTACAACAGTATCCATATTAGGTGTTACTGGATTAACACTAGGCATAACACTTGGTTCTACTGATGCTGGATTATTAAAATTAAATACATCAGTATTATTATTAGTGTTTACTGTTTGTCCTCCATCATTATCTTCATCATCAAGTAAGTTAAAAAATCTTCCATTAGTTAATGGTTCTGCTTCTATTTCAACATTTGTTGATTCCATAACAGGAGCTGCTGGTATATTTGATGGTGTTAATAAAGATTCTACTGGAGCAGGTGTCGTTGGTTCAAATATATTTGATGCTGTTTGTTCAATTTTATTAAGATCCATAAATCCTGGATTTACTGTTTGTGCATTTTCATTATTTTGATTGAAATTATCGTTCATTATTGGTTCCTCTTTCTTTTCTTCAAAATCAATTACTTCTAAATTTGTTTTTTTATTATCAGTTTTACCTAATAATTTATTGATTTCTTCATCTGTTTTTCTAACTGTCAGACGTTCATTTATTATTCTTTTTAATAAAGCATTTTGTTGTTTTGGTTCTAATTTCAATAAAGAACGAGCATGTCTTTCAGAAATTTTTTCATTTAATAAGGCTTCTTGAACATCTTCATGTAGATTTAATAAGCGCATTTTGTTGGCTATACTTGCTTGACTTTTACCTAATTTAGTAGCTAATTGTTGTTGTGTTAAATATCCCATGTCTAATATTTTTTTATAAGATATTGCTTCTTCAATAGGGGTTAAATCTTGACGTTGAACGTTTTCGATTAAGGCTATTTCAGCACTTTCTTTATCGTCCAAATCTACTATAATTGCAGGAATGTCATATTTCCCAGCCATTACGCTTGCTTTATATCTTCTTTCACCAGCGATTATTTCATATTTGTCGGCAATTGGTCTTACAACAATTGGTTGAATAACACCATGTTCTTTGATTGATTCAGCTAATTCAGTTATTGCTTTTTCTTCAAATTTAATACGTGGTTGAAATCTATTTGGTAAGATATCATCTAATTTTATTTTTAATACTTTTTTGTCTGTAGTTTCCACATAAAAACCCCATTTCTATTCTCTACAAAATATATCTTACTATATTTTGGGAAATAATTCAATTGTTTTTGTCGAATTATTTGAAATATTTCCCAGGAAATAAAAAAAGTAGTTTTTTTAAAACTACTTTTTCCTTGTTTATAAAGGCTTTTTTAACATTTCACTATATCTACGTGGATATTTTAAATTTGTTTTATTTCTTTTTTTAAACATAATAATTGTTCTGGAAGAATTTTCAATTGGTAATAAAAATTCTTCTTTTTTAGTTATTTCGACATCTAATTTATCCATTGCATTTTTAGCATTAATAATTTCTTCTTCTATATGTCCTTTTAGGGAAATAAAATATTTTTGAGGTTTTGCTAGTGGAATAGCATATTCTAATAAAATATTTAGTTTGGATACTGCACGAGCAGTTACTACATCATATTTTTCTCTATTTTTAGTTCCGTATTCTTCAATTCTAGCATGAACTGTTTCAATATTTTCTAGGTTTAATTCTTTTATTACTTCGTTTAGAAATGTAATTCGCTTATTTAAAGCATCTACTAGCGTTATTTTTAAATTGGGAAATAATATTTTTAATACTAAACCTGGAAATCCAGCACCAGTACCAATATCACATAACGTTTCTTCTTCATATAAATCTATTACCTTTTGAATAGTTAAACTGTCATAAAAATGCTTTAAATACACCTCTTCTTTAATAGTTATATTAGTTAAATTCATTTTTTCATTCCATTCAACAAGTAATTCATAATATCTATTTAATTGTTTTAACTGAGTATCATTAATATTAATTCCTAATTTTTTAACTTCTTCTACAAATTTATTTTCGGTCATTTGCATACTCCTTTTTTAAATAAATAGATAATATTGATATATCTGCTGGATTAACACCACTAATTCTTATAGCTTGGCCAATTGATGTTGGGCGAATTTCATTTAATTTTTGTCTTGCTTCACTTGCTAAGTTACGTACTTTATTATAATCAATATCTTCTGGAATTTTCTTTTCTTCTAAAGCAAGCATTTTATTTGCTTCTTTTATTTCTTTATCTATATAACCTTCATATTTATTTTGAATAATAACTTGTTGAATTACTTCTTCACTATATGGCACATCAATAAAATGTTTTATATGGTCCATAGTTATTTCATGTCGTTTTAAGAAATTATATAAAGTCATACCATCCTTAATAGGTGTTGTATTAATTTCTTCTAGATATTTTAATGTTTCTTTGGTTGGTGTTATTTTATTGTTTTTTAATAGTTCTGTTAATTCTTTAATATCTTTTTGTTTTTCTTTAAACTTTTCATATCTTTTATCATCTATTAAACCTACTTGATATCCATATTCTCTTAATCTTAAGTCAGCATTATCATGACGTAATAATAAGCGATATTCAGCACGTGATGTTAATAAACGATATGGATCACGAACACCTTTTGTTACTAAATCATCAATTAAAACACCAATATAAGATTCGTTACGTTTTAGAATAAGTGGTTCTTTACCTTCTAATTTTAAGCATGCATTAATACCAGCAATTAATCCTTGTCCAGCAGCTTCTTCATAACCGCTTGTCCCATTTATTTGACCAGCAGTAAATAAATTTTCAATTATTTTAGTTTCTAATGATTGTTTTAATTGAGTTGGCATAATAGCATCATATTCAATAGCATATGCATATTTTAATATTTTCGCATTTTCTAGACCACTTAAACTATGAACCATTTCTTCTTGGACATCGTGAGGCATACTTGTTGAAAAGCCTTGTAAATATAAGTCATCATAATATAAACTTTCTGGTTCTAAGAATAGTTGATGTCTTTCTTTATCCGCAAATCTTACAATTTTATCTTCTATAGAAGGACAATATCTTGGACCCACACCTGTTACATCATCTAATCCCCCATACATACTTGCTTTATTTAAATTATCTTTAATTATTTGATGTGTTTTAGCATTTGTATAAATTAAATGGCATGGTACTTGTTCTTCTATTTTGTATTTAGGAGGATAATCAAAACTAAAAGTATGATAAATATTATCCCCTAATTCTAATTGCATTTTACTAAAATCAACTGTTTTTTTATCAATTCTTTGAGGAGTTCCTGTTTTTAATCTAATTATTTTAAATCCTAGTTTATTTAAGTTATCACTTAAATGCATACTTGGTTTTTCACCATGTGGTCCTTCTCTTCTTCTCGTGTCACCTACCATAATATCAGCTTTTAAATAAGTTCCAGTAGTTAAAATAACAGCTTGAGAAATAATTTTTTTACCGTCTTCTAAAACAATTCCTTTAACTTTATTATCTTCAACAATTAAATCTTCTACCATTGCTTCTAAGATAGTTAAATTTTCTTGATTATTTAATGTATTTAACATTTCTTTAGGATAGGTTATTTTATCTGCTTGGGCTCTAAGAGCTTGAACAGCAGATCCTTTTTTATAGTTTAACATTTTTATTTGAATTAATGATTTATCAGCATTAATTCCCATTTCGCCACCTAAAGCATCTATTTCTCTTACGACTATCCCTTTTGCAGAACCACCAATAGATGGATTACAAGGCATATCAGCAATATTTTTTATGTTACTTGTCACTAATAAAGTTTTATGTTTCATACGGGCAGACGCTAAAGCGGCTTCACAACCGGCATGACCTCCACCTACTACTATAATCTCATAATCCATTATTGATACCTCCTTTATTTATCCTAAGGCTACATCCAAAAACATCATTATACAAAATCCTATAATTGTTGTTATAGCCATTAAATCTTTATTTTTATTTAATTGACTTTCTGGTATTATTTCTTCTACGACAACATATATCATAGCACCTGCAGCTAAAGCAAGTAATATTGGTAAAATAACACGTATTTTAAGTACTAAAAGTGCCCCAATAACACCACTAATAGGTTCCACTATACCACTAAGTGCTCCAAAAGTAAATGATTTTATTCTTGAATGACCATCTCTTAACATTGGTAAACTAATAGCACTACCTTCGGGAAAATTTTGAATACCTATACCTATCGCTAATGATAAGGCACTTAATAAAGTTACACCATCTAAACCATATACTAAAGAACCAAAAGCTACACCTATTGCCATTCCTTCGGGAATATTATGCATTGTTATAGAAAAAATAAGCATAATCGTTCTTTTTAATTTATTATTTTCTTCTTTTTCTTCTCTTTTTATACAATAACTATATATATTATCACCTATAAATAAGATTAAACCACCTAATAAAAAACTTATAGTCACTATTAAAGCAGCAGGCATATTTAAAATATTAGCCATATCTATCGCTGGTGAAATCAAAGAAAAAAAAGAAGCAGCAATCATAATACCAGCAGCAAGTCCAAGCATGCCATCTAATACTGTTTGATTTATTTTTTTACACATGAAAACAATACTAGAACCTAATGACGTTATTAAAAACGTAAACATACATGCGAAAAAGGCTTGCCAAACTGGTGAAAGTGTTTCAAAAAATTGAAACATAATAGACCTCCTATTTACCTAAACAAAATTGACTAAATAATTGATCTATTAATTCTTCTTGATACGTTTCTCCTATTATTTCTCCTAATAAATTCCAAATATTTTTAATATCGATACCTACTAAATCAATAGGCATATTATCATTAATACCACGTTTAACATCTTCAATACTACTTAAACATTTATTTAAAATACTTAAACTACGAGCATTAGTTAAATAAGTTAAATCTTCAGTTTCTAACTTTTCAAAATTAAACATTTCCTTAATCTTATCTTTTAATACATCAATACTATCTTCATTAACAGTATTAATAGATATAACATTATTAGAATCTATTTTACTTCTATCTAAAACATCATCTAAATCATTTTTATTAATAATAATAATGTGATTTTTATCTTTTAATTTACTTATTAACTCAGAATCAGTTTCATCAAATGCTTCATTATTATTTAAAACATATAAAACTAAATCAGCTTCTTTGATTAAATTAATACTCTTCTCTACCCCTATTTTTTCAACTATATCATCGGTTTTTCTAATACCAGCAGTATCAATAATATTTAAAATAATACCATCAATACTTATTTCTCCTTCAACAATATCCCTTGTTGTACCAGCAATATCTGTAACAATCGCTTTTTCATAATTTAATAGACGATTTAAAATACTACTTTTTCCAACATTTGGTTTACCAATAATTGCTGTATTAATACCATTTTTAATTAATTTACCATTTTCACTTTCTTTAATAATATGTTTAATTTTATCTTCAATCATATTTATTTTAGGAATGATTTTTTCATTTGTTAAAACTTCAATATCTTCATATTCTGGATAATCAATATTAACTTCAATATTGGCAAGTATTTCAATTATTTCTCTTCGTAAATTTTTAATTAAATTAGATACTTTACCATCTACTTGATTAATGGCTAATTGACGTGATTTTTCAGTTTTAGATTCAATTAAATCCATTATTCCTTCTGCTTCTACTAAGTCAATACGACCATTTAAAAAAGCTCTTTTCGTAAATTCACCAGGTTCAGCTAAACGACACCCATTATTTAAAAGTAACTCTAATACTTTTTTAGTTGTAGCAATCCCCCCATGACAATTTATTTCTACAATATCTTCTTTAGTAAAAGTTTTAGGAGCTTTCATAATAGATACAAGAACTTCATCAACTATTAAGTCATTATTTATTATATGGCCATAGTTAATAGTATGTGATTCTACTTCTTTAAGATTTTTACCTTTAAATATCTTATTTACAATATCAATACTTTCATTACCACTAACACGAATAATTGATATCGCTCCAACACCTAAAGACGTTGAAATAGCTGCAATTGTATCTTCCATATAATCATCCCTTTCTTCCGTTATTTTACTCTATTTCCCATGTTTGGTCAACAAAAAAATAGATATGTTTAACATACCTATTTTTTACGAATTACTACATATCTGTTTGGTGTTTCCCCAAAACTTTCAGTTTCTAAATCTTCAAAGTTAGATACAACACTATGAACAATACGACGATCATATGAATTCATTGGATCTAATTTTGTTTCAATTCCTGTTTTAGATACTGATTTAGCAATTTTCTTAATTTCATATTCTAAATTACGTTGTTTTTTGGCTTTATAGTTAGAAGCATCAACATTAATTTTAATATTTTCTCCTACATTAATACTTACTGCTTGACGAAGTAAGATTTGAATGGCATTTAATGTTCTTCCTTCTTTACCTATTAAAATAGGATTATTATCTGATACTAACATGACATTAATTATACCATCATTTTCTTTAACTTCACTATGAATTTCCATATTCATATTAGTAGCTAATACATTAATATATTCTTTAATATATTCTAAAACATCATCTTTTGTTATAACTTCTAAAGTTACTTTTTTTGCTTTAAATAATTTGGCTTTTTCTTCTATATATTTACAATATATTCTATCTTCGGTTGTGTTTAATTCTTCTAAAGCTTTTGCTAATGCTTCTTCGTTTGTTTTTCCTTCATATTTATTTACTTTTAACATCTATTTTGCTCCTTTTCACATATAAATTTTGTAAAATAGTAAATCCACTATTTGTTATCCAATAAAGAGCGATACCACAAGATAAGGTAAATGAAGCAAATCCAATCATCATTACTGACATATTACTCATCATTTTCATACTTTCGGCTTGTTCACTATTCATTGTTGCTGTACTATTTAGTTTAAATGAATAGTAACTTGCTAAAGTAACTAAAATTGGGAAAATGATATAGATTATTTCGCCGCGCATCATTGCTGTCCATGGTGTTGTTCCTAATTGGAACATTAAAAATTCTTCTTCAAATAAAATTGGTAATCTATTTAATGCTTCATAGAAAGCAAAAAATAATGGGATTTGTATTAAAGCAAATAGACAACCAGACATTGGATTAATGCCATATTTTTTATAAACTAATAGAGTTTCTTGACTCTTATTCATTAAAGATTGTTGATCTTCTTTTCCTTTATACTTCTTCTCTATTTTATCTATTTCTGGTTTGGCTGCCTTTAATTTTTCTGATTGAAGTGCCGTTTTCTTAGAGAAAGTAATTGTTACTAAACGAAGTAATAAAGTTGCAGCAATTACAGCTAAACCACAATTTTTTAATATAACATCTAAATTAATAATTAACCAAGCTAAAGGTTTTACAAATATTGTTTCCCATATAC
Source organism: uncultured Bacilli bacterium (assembly GCA_944358325.1). GTDB lineage: Bacteria > Bacillota_I > Bacilli_A > RF39 > UBA660 > CALVXF01. The sequence goes on along the minus strand of CALVQV010000031.1, from coordinate 3,962 downwards.
CATCATATCCACCACTTGTTATATTAAATGCTGAACATTTTGGTAAATCATTAATATCAACTAGTTTGCTTATTTTTTTATCATATTCTTCTTGGGAAATTTTTTCATCATCTAGTTCTTTTTTGTATTTTTCTACATAATCATTATATATTTTGTAATATTCATCTTTTGTTTTTTGATCTTCTGGTTGACATAAAATGTTTGATGGTAAATTTTGTCCTGTTTCTTCATTTTTAGCCACTTTATTATCTGCATCTTTTAAATATTTAGTACAACCAGTTAAACTAAATACCATTACAAAAATGACTAAAAGTTTTAAATATTTCTTTTTCATTAGTTCTCCTTTATAATTTTAGCTTTTTCTAAAGCAACAAATAAATCTTTTCGCATTGTTTGAAAATCTTTCTCAATAATTGCTTTCCTTACCATTATAATACAATTAAAGCCATTTTGATAGTCTTTTTCATCTAAGATATTTTTTATTCTTCTTTTTATCTTATTTCTAACAACGGCATTACCTACTTTCTTTCCTATAGAAAAACCAAAGTAATAACTATCACTTTTTACCCTTTCTATATATATAAGGTAGTCTTTATATTTAATAGGTACATTGTTTTTAATAATTCTGTTATAATCTTCATTACGTTTAATTATATGAATTTTTTTCACGATAACACCTTTTCTATGCCAATATTATAATATATTTTAAAAAAAAATACCACTATTACAAGTGATATTTTTAGTGTGCTAGAGTTTTACGTCCTTTTCTTCTTCTTCTAGCAACGATTCCAGCTTTCATACGAGCCATGAACCCATGTTTCTTACTTTTTTTTCTATTATTTGGTTGATAAGTTCTTTTCATTTTAAATCCACCTCCGAACTAAATGACTTCTTCGCCATATAATTATATATATAAATTAGGAAATTGTCAACAAAAATTATTCGTGTGGAAATGTTTATGGGGAAAATTCGACATTTTTTTTAATTTCGACATATTTCTACATATTTTTACACACGATATTTATATAGTTTATTTGTTTTTCTTTTAATTATCCACAAAAATGTGGAAATGTAATTAACAGTGTGAATTGTATTTTTTTATTTTTTCCACAAAATTGTTGAAAAATATGATTATTTATTGATATTCAAGATGTTTTTTTGTGGATAATATTGTTCAAAAGTTTTTTTCCACATTATTTTGTTTTTTTTCTTTATTTTTAAAGTCTTTTAGTGTAAAATATAGTTGTCTTTTAAAGTGGGGTGATTATTCATGGACTTAAAAACAATCTGGGATTCTTTTTTAGCTAAAATAGAAGATCAAGTAGCGCCTGCTTCTTATGATGTTTGGTTTAGCGAAACTTCACTACATAGTATTGAAGGTAATATTGCTTATATTGTTGTTCCTATGGATATTCATAAAACGCATTTAGAAGAAAATTATAGTGATATAATGCAAGAAATATTTACCGAAATTACTGGTTCTAATTTTCAATTTAAGTTTCTTCTAGAAGATGAAGTTATTGAAAAAAGTAAAAAAGAAGTGGAAAATGAGGAAAAAACTAATACTTTGTTTGAAACAAATCTTAATCCACAATATACTTTTGAAAATTTTATAGTAGGGGAAAGTAATAAATTTGCTCGTGCTACTTCTTTAGCAGTTGCTGAAAAGCCTGGGTTTATGTATAATCCTTTATTTATATATGGTAATAGTGGGTTAGGTAAGACACATTTAATGCATGCAATTGGTAATTATATAATAAAGAATAGTAATAAGCGTGTTTTATATGTAACCAGTGAAAAATTTGTATCTGATTTTATTGGTATAAATAAGAAGAATAATGATGGTAATAATTTTGATAATGTGGAAATATTTAAAAGAAAATATCGTGATATTGATGTTTTAATGATTGACGATATTCAATATTTAGGTAATGCTAATCAAACACAACAAGAATTCTTTAATACTTTCAATGATTTATATGGTAATAATAAGCAAATAATTATATCTTCAGATAGATCGCCTGATGATTTAAAATTGTTGGAAGATCGTTTACGTACACGATTTAATTGGGGATTAACAATTGATATATTACCACCTGATTTTAAACTTAGAATGGATATTATAGATAAAAAGGTCGAATCTCATGGTTTAGATATTGATTTTCCACAGGATGTTAAAGAATTTATTGCTAGTAATTGTACTAGTGATATTAGAAAATTAGAAGGAGCAATTACAAGAGTAGTTGCTTATGCGACTATGATGAGTGGTTCTAATATTACTTTAGCCCTTGCTGTTGAAGCTTTAAAAGATTATTTTACAAAAAGCATTATTTCTAAAAATAAAATTGATCAGGTTCAGCAATTAGTTGCTAATCATTACAATATTTCGGTAGAAGATTTAAAAGGTAAGAAGCGTATTACTAATATTAAAACGCCAAGACAGGTGGCTATGTATATTTGCCGGGTTATTTTAGGTGAATCCCTACCTAAGATAGGTAATGAGTTTGGTGGAAAAGATCATACTACTGTTATGCATTCAGTAGATAAGATTAAAAATGAATTAAAAACTAATGAAGTTTTAGAAGCTGAGATTCAAAAAATTGTTAATCAAATAAAATAATGTGGAAAAATAGATATTTAAACAGTTTTTTACACAGCATATTTTTGCTTTTTAGCTTTGATAAATAAAGGTTTATTCACTTTTACACATATTCTACCTTAATAATAAAAATAATATTTAAATATTAATAAATAATAAAGGAGTTTTTTATGAAATTAAAGATTAAACAAAATATATTAATGGAACAATTAAATTATGTTATTAGAGGTATTTCAAGTAAGAATTTAATTCCTATATTAAATTGTATAAAGTTTGAATTAAATAATGATGGTCTATATTTAATGAGTACTGATAATGAAATATCTATTAAAACATTTATTGATAAAAAAGATATAGAAGAAGTGGAAGAATTAGGTGATGTTGTTGTATCAGGTAAATATATATATGATATAGTTAGAAAATTACCTAATGAAATTATAAATATAGAAGAAGTTGTAGATTCTAAGTTATTAATATATACAAATAATTCATCTTTTAATTTAAATTGTAATAAAGTAAATGAATTTCCTAATTTAGAAATAGAAAAACAAAAAAATCCAATTCTTTTAGATAAATGTGTTTTTAAAAATATTATTAATCAAACTAGTTTTGCTACTTCTACACAAGAATCTAGACCTGTTTTAACAGGAATTAATTTTAAAATTCAAGGTTCTATCTTAGAATGTACTGCAACAGATTCATATCGTTTAGCTAAAAAAACAATCAAACTTGATCAAGAAGTTAATGATATAAATATAATCATTCCTACTAAAAATTTAATTGAATTAACAAGAATGATTAAAGATAATGATGAAAAATTAGAAATTCATATTTTTAATAATAAAATTATCTTTGTTTTTGATAATATCATCATGCTTTCACGTTTAATTAATGGTACTTATCCTGATACTTCTAAGTTAATTCCAACAGATTTTAGTTTAAGTATTGTTAGTGATTTTAATCATTTTTATGATTCAATCGATAGAGCTTCATTACTTACAAATGAAGCAGATAAAAATACTATTAAGTTAAATAGTACGGGAAATAAAGTTATTATTTCTTCTAATATTCCAGAAATCGGTAATGTTGAAGAAACTTTAGATGTGGAAAAAGATAGTGAAGAAGATATTAAAATTGCATTTAGTTCTAAATATATGTTAGATGCTTTAAAGTCTTTTGATTCTGAAAAGATTAAGTTATTATTTAATGGTGAAGTAAAACCAATTATTGTTAAAAATCCTGATAGTGATGACTTAATTCAATTAATTTTACCTATAAGAACTTACTAGATTATAATACCTTTAAAGTTCACACTAAATAAAAAGAACCAAAATATGGTAAAATTTATTTAGAAAGAACTTTG
>CALVQV010000030.1 GCA_944358325.1 uncultured Bacilli bacterium | reverse complement strand
GTTATAATTCTGGTGATTATATGGTTTCTAAGGCGAATGTGTATGCTTGGCGTGGTATTTCAGTTGGACAAGAATTTGAAATTACTCGAAATGTTGAAAGTAATCCTATTTATGGTATTAATGGCGCTATGAATAGTCATATGAGTAGTTCTTTGGAATGGGGCGCTGTTGCTTATTTTTCACATTCTAAATATGGATTTGTTGGAGATATAAGATTTAATAATAGTAATACATTTGTAACAGGATGTGCAGCTACAAATGCTCCAAATACTACATCAAGTTCTACAGATTCAGGATATTCTGGGTGTGAAAATGCATATAATACATCTATCGGTGTTTTAGCAAGTACAACGCAAAATATATATGGTGTTTATGATATGTCTGGTGGTGCATATGAGCATGTCGCTGGATATATTGATGATTATTCTTCTAAAGGTGGTATTAGTCCAAAAGATTACGCTTCATATTTTGATTTTTACCCAGCTAAAAAGTTTGGAATTATTGTTACTGGAATTGATTCAGGTCTTACAGGAGATGCAGGTCAAAGTGATCCTACCAAAGGGTGGTATGATGATTTTGGTGATGATGCTAAATTCAATAGTACGAACTCATGGTTAAGACGTGGTGGAGATTATACTTATGGGAAAAACTGTGGTATATTTTCATATAATAGCGCAAATGGTGGAAGTAGTGATTATGGGACTTTCCGTTTGATTATTATTCCTTAATATTTTAAAAGCTATACATTTTATTGTATAGCCTTTTTTATTATGATATAATTTTTGTAGGTGATGATATGACAGATATCGAAAAACATTTGAGTAAAGAAATAAAAAAGATGAGTGGTAAAATTATTACTATCGGAATCAGTGATAAATTATTAGAATGTATTGAAAATAATAATTCTATTACTGAATGTATGGCTATGAATTCTACTATTTACGATAAAGGCGATGACAAACGTTTTTTTAGTTTTAATAAGACTTTAAGTGCTAATAAGTTACGTAAAAAATTTAAAAAGAAAAAGCATACTAATTTAATTATGAATATTAAGCATATCGAAAGAAATATTAAAACAGTTATTAGAGATAGTATATATATTACAAAAGATACTGTTTATATTTATGGTGCTAAAAAAGATTTTGATGTTGAGTTATTAAAAAAACGATATAATCGCTATAAGGTTGAAATTGATTATAATGAGTATAAAAACTCATATGTTATGAAAATAGATGTTAAAAAGGCTAAAAATAATAAAATAAAAGATATTTTTTATTATTTAGGGGATACCATTTATAATGGTGTTGAAATATTTAGCGATTTTTTAGTTAATTAGGAGGTTTTTCATGAAAGTTGGTATTTTACTTGCTGATGGTTTTGAAGAAATAGAAGCATTAGGTGTTTTAGATGTTTTAAGAAGAGCTAATATTAGTGCTTATTTAGTTAGTACAACAAAAAATGATATTGTTACTAGCTCACATAATACTAGAGTTGTTTGTGATATATTGTTATCTAAAACATTAGAAAATTTTGATATGATTATTTTACCCGGGGGGACTTCCTGGGGCAACTAATTTAAGAGATAATGCTGAAGTTATTTCTTTGATAAAATATTTTGATCAAAACAAAAAGAAAATAGGTGCTATTTGTGCAGCTCCTATTGTTTTAGAAGCAGCTTTAGATTTAATTAATAGACATATTACTTCTTATCCAGGATATAGTTTTAAGAATGCTATTTATGAAGAAGAAAACGTTGTTGTTTGTGATAATCTTATTACAAGTAGAGGCCCAGCTTTAACTTTAGAATTTGCTTATAAAATATTAGAGTTTTTAGGCGTTGATAATAGTTCTATTAAAGAAGGAATGTTATATCATTTAAGAGAAAAATAAACAGTGTTTGCTGTTTTTTCTTTATTTAAATATGAATTATATGATACAATGTTATAGAAAACAGTAGGTGATATGATGTATTTAAAAGAAATAAAAGCACATGGTTTTAAATCATTTGCAGATAATATAACAATTGAACTTAATCAAGGTATTACTGGTATTGTTGGACCTAATGGCAGTGGCAAAAGTAATGTTGTTGATGCTGTTCGTTGGGTTATGGGTGAACAAAGTGTTAAGAGTTTACGTGGCGATAATTCAATGACTGATATTATTTTTTCTGGTTCTAAAAGTCGTAAAGCTTTAAATGTTGCTAGTGTTACTTTAGTATTTGATAATAGTGATAAATATTTACCTCTTGATTTTACAGAAGTTTCAATTAAAAGAAGTGTTTATGCTGATGGTACAAATGAATATTATTTAAATGGTGAAAAATGTCGTTTAAAAGATATTTTTGATGTACTTATGGATAGTGGTGTGGAAAAGGAAAGCTTTAATATTATTTCACAAGGTAAGATTGAAGAAATTATTTCTAATAAACCAGAAGATCGTCGTATTATTTTTGAAGAAGCTGCTGGCGTTTTAAAATATAAAAAGCGTAAAGAAGAGGCTTTAAGAAAATTAGATCGTACACATAATAATATGGAACGTATTAATGATATTATTGGAGAATTAGAAGTTCAAGTAGAGCCTTTAAAAGAACAAAAAGAACAAGCGTTAAAATATCAAGAATTAAATCATGAACTTAAAGATTTAGAAGTTGCTTTAATAACTAGTGATATAACAAAAATTAATAATACATATCAAAGTAATAAAAAAGAAGTAGAAACACTTAATAATGAATTAATAAAATTAGCTACTACAAATAGTGGTAATGAAGCTAAAAGTATGAGTTTTAAAAAAGAAGTAAGTGATTTGAATTTTAGTATCAGTGAAACTTCACAAAACTTAATTAATAAAAATAGAGAAGTTGAACAATTAAATGGTCAAAAACAAATTATTTTAGAGCGTCAAAAATATCAAGTTGATGATGCTAAATTACATGAAAATATTGTTTTTTTAACGGAAAAGAGTCACGAATATGAAAATAAACTAAATAGTTTAAGACTTGATAAAGAAAATAAACAAGCAGATTTGAATAAACTTTATAATCAAGTTACTATTAATGAACAAGATATTAAAGAACTTCGTTTAGAAAGACAAAAATTAGAAACTTCTTTAACTAGTGCTGTTAGAATGAGAAATCTTAATAATAATAAGATATTAGATTTAAGAGAGGAAATTGATAGTAATAGCGCCTTACCATATGCAGTTAAACAAGTACTTAATAATCCTAAATTACAAGGTATTTATAATACAATTGGTGGTGTTATTGAAGTTGATTCTAAATATGTTTTAGCAATTACAACTTCGTTAGGCCTAAGCACTAATTTTATTATTACTAAAAATAGCGATAGTGCCAAAGAAGCCATTAATTATTTAAAAAATAATAATATTGGCCGTGCCACTTTCTTTCCATTAGATGTTATTAAACCTAAAGCTATTGAAGATGACGTTCTTGCTTTAGCATCTCATCAACAAGGATATATTAATGTTGCTTCTAATCTAGTTAAATGTGAAAATATTTATAGCAACATTATTAAAAATCAATTAGGCAATGTTATTGTTTGTGATAATTTAGATAACGCTAATAGTTTGAGTCGTAAGATAAATAAACGTTATAAAATTGTTACTATAGATGGTAATGTTATTCATGTTGGTGGTTCTTTAACTGGTGGTAATGCTGTTAAAAATCATAGTGTTATTAATGATAAATATGAATTAGAAAATTTATTAAATAAAAATAAAGAATTAGATAGTGATATAAGTATTTTAGAAGATAAAATTAATGTTCTTGACAATAAATTAAAAAGTCTTGAAGATAGTAGTTATGTTGTTAATAAAGATAAGATTAATCTAGAAAACATAATTAAAGAATTAGACTTTAATATTGTTAGTATTACTAATAGTTTAGAAGAGACTAAAGCATCATTAGAAGGAACTAAGCATATTGTTGACAATACTTTATCTAATGAAGAAGAACGTGTGATAAATGCATATTATCAAAAAGTAAAAGAACGTGATGAGGTTAATAATTTACTTATTAATTTAAATAAAAAGCGTGATACTTTAAATGCGTCTTTAGAAGAATATGAAGCAAGTATTAAATGTTCTAATAGTATTTATAAAGAAAAAAGTGAAAGACTTAAAAATTTAGAAATTGAAGTTAATCGTGCTGATGTTAAATTAGATAATTTACTTAATACTTTAAATGAGGTTTATGCTTTAACTTATGAAAAAGCTAAAGAAAATTATATTTTAGAAATTGAGGATAATATTGCTCGCTCTAAAGTTAATAGTTTAAAACGTGAGATTAAAGATTTAGGTGTTGTTAATATTGGAGCAATTGAAGAATATGAACGTGTTAATATGCGCTATAGTTTTTTAACTAAACAAAAAGAAGATTTAGTAAATGCTGAAAATATGTTATTAGAAATTATTAATGAAATGGATAGGATCATGATTAGCGAATTTGCTAAAACTTTTGAAATTGTTAATAATCATTTTAAAGAAACGTTTAGAGAGTTATTTAAAGGTGGAAGTGCTAGTTTAAAATTAACTGATCCTAATAATTTACTAGAAACAGGTATTGAAATTATTGCTTCTCCGCCAGGTAAGAAACTAACTAGTATTAATTTATTATCAGGTGGTGAAAAAACTTTTACAGCTATAAGTTTATTATTTGCTATTTTAAAATCAAGACCTGTACCTTTCTGTATTCTTGATGAAGTTGAAGCTGCTTTAGATGAAGTTAATGTTGCAAGTTTTGGTGAATATTTACTTAAATTAAAAGATAAAACTCAATTTATTTTGATTACGCATAAGAAGAAGACAATGGAATATGCCGATATTTTATATGGTATAACAATGCAAGAATCCGGTGTATCAAAATTAGTTAGTGTTAAATTAGAGGAAATGAATGAATAAGATTAAAAAACTAATGATTAACACTTTTTGTGTTAATAATATAGATTTTATGGGATATAAGCTGCAAAAAGGTGAAAGATACTCATATCATCACATAATAAAACACGAAGCTGGTGGAGACAAAACAATAGAAAATGGAGCTATTTTAACTAAATCTTCACATAAATTTTTACATATTATAGAATGTAAAGATTATGGAACATATTTAGCGCTTAATACTATTTTCAAATTAATAAATAATAGTAGTAAACCACCTACAAAAGAATTGTTACTTGTAATTAATGAATTACTTAACCAATTCGAAAATAATCATAAAAACGATTTAAATGCTAAGGGAGAACCTATTATAAAGCAAAAGTATAAAAAAAGAATTCAAAAAGAGTGGGAAAAGAATAATTAAATTTTCTTTTCTCTTTTATTTATGATAAAATGGTATAGATCGGAGTGAGACTATGTTAAAAGTTGCAAATTTAGAATTACGTTTTGGTACTCGTACTTTATTTAGTGATGTTAATTTAGAATTTAAAGATGATAATTGTTATGGTGTTATTGGTGCTAATGGAGCAGGAAAGAGTACTTTCTTACGTCTTTTAAGTGGTGAATTAGAGTCAACTAAAGGAGAAGTTATTGTTGGTAAATATGATCGTATTAGTGTTTTAAAACAAGATCATAATGCTTATGATAACTATAGTGTTATTGAAACTGTTATTATGGGTAACAATAAATTATATAGTATTATGCAAGAAAAAAATGCATTATATAGTAAAAGTGATTTTACAGTTGAAGATGGTATTAGGGCCGGAGAACTTGAAAGTGAATTTGCCGATATGAATGGTTGGAATGCTGAAGCTGATGCAGCTATTTTACTATCTGGTTTAGGGTTATCTAATGATAAACAAGGACTAATGATGCATGAATTAAAAGATAGTGAAAAAGTTAAAGTTTTATTAGCGCAAGCCTTATTTGGAGAACCTGATATTTTACTTTTAGATGAACCAACTAATGGTCTTGATCTAGATAGTAAAAAATGGTTAGAAGAATTTCTAATTGAATATAAGCACACAGTTATTGTTGTATCCCATGATCGTTATTTTTTAAATAAAGTATGTACGCATATGGTTGATATTGATTATGGTAAAATTACGTTATTTGTAGGTAACTATGATTTCTGGTATGAATCTAGTCAATTAATTCAAAAACAAATGCGTGATTCTAACCAAAGAAAAGAAGAAAAAATTAAAGAATTACAAGACTTTATTGCGCGTTTTAGTGCTAATGCTTCGAAGTCAAAACAAGCTACTTCAAGAAAAAAATTACTTGAAAAGATTGTATTAGAAGATATTAGACCTAGTAGTCGTAAATATCCATATATCAATTTTGAGTTTGAAAAAGGTTTAAGCAAAGATATTCTAACGCTTGAACATATAAATTATAGTGTTGACGGTAAAGTTATTTTAAAGAATTTTAGTTTAAATGTTAATCGTGATGATAAAATTATTTTAATTGGTCAAAATGAAATCGCCAAAACGGCTTTATTTAAAATAATTGCTGGAGAAATTAAACCTGATAGTGGTACCATTCACTATGGTTCAAATTTAAAACTAACTTATTTTCCTAAAAATCATCAAGAGTATTTTCAAAATGACTTAAATATGATTGATTGGTTAAGACAATATAGTCAAAATAAAGATGAAGCATTTGTTCGTGGCTTTTTAGGTAGAATGTTATTCTCTGGTGAAGAATCTTTAAAGAAAGTTAATGTTTTAAGTGGTGGAGAGAAAGTGCGTTGTATGTTGTCTAAAATGATGCTAGAACAAGGAAATTTCCTACTTTTAGATGAACCTACAAATCACTTAGATATGGAAAGTATAACAGCTTTAAATAATGGTTTAGAAAAATATCGTAGTTCTTATATTATTGCGACTCATGATCAACAACTAATTGAAACGGCAAGTAATCGTTTAGTTGAAATATTACCTGATGGTAGTTATCGTGATAAATATATGAGTTATGAAGAATATATGGAAAAATATTATACAAAATAAAAACTATCCAACGATAGTTTTTATTTTTTCTGTATTTTTAAAATTTAATTTAGCTACTTCTTTTAATTTATCAAAGCCATATTTACTAACTATTTTTTTACCAGCTTCATCAACTAAATTAGAAGCTCCTTTAGGTAAGAACATATCTAATTCTTCACCTAATTTATCAAATTCTTTAATAAAAATATAACGACTAATCATTGATGCACATGCAACACTTAAACATTTATCTTCCGCCTTAGTCATAAAAGTTATATTGCGTTCAACTTTAGGTAGACCTTTTAAGTAATTATAGTAGACAAATTTTTTAGCAAATTCATCAACAATAATATATTCTGGTTCATATTTAGCATGCATATTTAATAATACTTTATTGTGTAATATAGCTTTTATTTTATTCATATTGATATCTTCGCTATATTTTTCATTATATTCTTTATTTGATAAAACTAGAGAAGAGTAGGGAATTCTTTTGATAATTTTAGGAACTATTTCCATAATTTGATTATCATTTAATTTTTTACTATCTTTAACACCTAATTCTTCTAACCATTTAATATCTTCGCGTGAAACATAAGCAGCTGTTACAACAATAGGACCAAAATAATCACCAGTACCAACTTCATCAGAACCAATACTAGAGGCATTATATATTTTAGGATCAATAACTATTTGCTTTTTATCTTTATCTGTTTTTTTCTTATCATCACTATTAGTCATTTCAATATTTTTTAATGGATTTAAATTTTTTTCAACTTGTCGCCACATAGCAGCATCAATATCCGCGCTAATACCTTGAAATACTGCTTTACCAGATTCATATAATGTAACTACAGTATCTTCGCTATCTGCTTGGAATACGGCATATGGTGGTGTTTTAGGACGCATAAAATCTTGATAGAATTCTTTCATCTTTTCTTTTGTATTTTCACTAACCTTTAATGTTATAGTCATAAGTCACCTCACATATATATTTTATCATAGTTTAGTATATTTTACTTTATTTTTTGCCAAAATTATAATATAATTTATTATAGAGGTGTGATACATGAATGTAGTTGATGTAATTATAATAATATTAATTTTATTTGGAGCTCTTTTAGGTTTTAAAAGAGGATTTACAAGAGAAGTAATTGGTTTTGTTGGCTTTATTCTTGTTGTAATAGCTTCTTTTATGCTTAAAAATACTGTTTCTATATGGATGTATAAGTATTTACCATTCTTTAGTTATGGTGGCGTTTTCAAAGGGGTTAGCGTCATTAATATTATTGTTTATGAAGTCGTTGCTTTTATTGTTGTATTTATTATTTTACAAGTATTACTTAGAGTTTTACTATTTATATCTGGTATATTTGAAAAAATACTTGATTTTACAATTATTCTAGGATTTTTCAGTAAAATATTAGGTGCAATTGTTGGAGCGATGGAGTATTTTGTTTTTGTTTTCATTCTTTTATATATACTTTCGTTACCAATATTTAATATTAGTATTGTAAATGAAAGTAAATATCGTAAAGAAATATTAAATAAAACACCAATATTAAGTGGCTACGTTGAAAATTCTTTAGTTGTTATAGATAAATTTGTTGAATTAAAAGATAAATACGAAGTTACAGGAACAGCTAATGAATTTAATTTAGAAGCTTTAGATTTATTTTTAGAGTACAAAGTAATCACTGTTGAAAACGTTGATATGTTAGTAGCTAAAAATAAATTAAATATTGATAATATTGAAAGTGTATTAAGTAAATATAGGGAGGTATAATTATGGAAATTAAGCACGCTAATGAAAGTAATTTTGATGAATTAGTTAATAAAGATTTAGTTTTAGTAGATTTTTTTGCTACATGGTGTGGCCCTTGTAAAATGTTAGGACCAGTACTTGAAGATTTAGCAGAAGATAGAGCAGATGTTCAAATAGTTAAAGTTGATATTGATGAAGCTACTGATTTGGCTCGTAAATATGGTGTTATGAGTGTTCCTACTTTAATTCTATTTAAAGATGGTAAAGAAATAAGTAAAAATATTGGTTATTTACCTAAAGAATTATTAACTAGTTGGTTAGAAAAAAATAAATAAGATTGATTTATCAATCTTTTTAATTTGCTTTTATTTATTAATTAAGATATAATATTGCCTGCTTTAAGGAGGAAGAAAAATGAAACATGAATATTTAAAAGAATTACTAAATGAAAATAATGATAAAATTAAAGAAACTAAAGAAAATATAAATAATTCTATTAGAGAAATTGAGAAAAATAAAAAATATATAAAAACATTAAAAGTATTTAGAATACCTGTTTTATTATTAAATAGTTACTATCTTTATAATGTTGCTGTAAATCCTTTTGTAGATGGAAATATTTATACTGGTTTAATTGCTAGCTTAATGGTACAAGGTTATATCAATATTTCAATAGCTCAAAAACAAAATCAAAACATGCAGATTTTAGATAATGCACAATTAAATCTTATGAATTATACTCGTGCGATTCAATTACAAAAAACTAATAAAATAGACTATATAGAAGCTTTGAATATAAAATGTTCTTCTATCAAACAATATATGCATGATAATGTTAAAGAAACTTATTTAAATAATAGTGGAGAAGCTTTGGAATTATTTCAAAAAATTTTACAAAAATCAAAAAAATAATCTAACATATTTTTCGTGAAACATTTACTATTGCTTGACATTTTTACTGTAAAGTGATAAAGTGAAAATAGGAGGACGAAAGGTATGGAAAGATTAAATAATATTTTACATGAATTAGGTATTTCTAAAGTTAAATTAGCTAAATACTTAGGAGTATCTCGTCAAATGATTTATAATTATTTAGAATTAGATGATATAAATAAATGGCCTAAAGATAAAAAAGTTTTATTATTAAATTTATTGGGTATTAAAACACCTGAAGAATTAGATAATATTAAAGTAGATACAGATTATATATTAGAAGTTGAATCACGTATTAATAGTTTATTTGAAACTACAAGTAATATTAATTATGAAGAAGCAGCTGGTTTATTAAACGGTTTAGATAAAAAACAAAAAGAACTATTATATGATGTTGTTCAATTGATGCGTGAAAAATTAGAAGATGGATCTGATAGTGAAGGATATACTATAATTAAGTATATATATCATTTATTGCAATCTGTAGATTCTTCTAAAGAAATTAAATATATGCTTGGTTATATTGCCAAAGCGACAGGGTTTGTTAAACCTTTAGACTTTGCTTTTAACGAAGATGAACAATTTGTTTTTGAAAGTATAATGTTCTCTGGAATGGTTTTATATAATAGTGGTAACTATTCTAAATCAAGAATAGCTGAGTCACACAAACGTTTTGTTAATCAAATTGAAAATCGTATTGAAGAAAAATTAGGTAGAACTAGAGAACTAATTATGATTAAAGAACAAGCTTTAAAAGAATTAGGTATGTCTAAATTTGAAGATGAAAATGCAGCTATCGTACTTGAAAAAATGGCCGAAATTCAATCACGTAAAGTTAATTAAGTTAGATTTTATATCTGACTTTTTTATTTGTTTAAAAAGAGTAGGAGAGTAGTAATTAGTATTTAACACCTCTATTCTTTTTTATAAATTAAATGTTATAATTATCATTTTAATTATAATCTTTATAGATTATTTATATATCAATATAAGATTGTTTTCATATAATAAATGAAAATTTTATAATTATCATGTGGTAATAAAAAATATTCACTTCCCCTATCGTTTATTAAAAAAATAGGGTACATGACAGTATCATAAGTTAATATTAATACTAAAACTATATTTGAGGTATATAATTGTGCATTAAATCAATTCTCGATGCAATATAGAGCATGTTGTATTAAAACATAATATAATAATATGATATAAATAATTACTAAATAAATTAAAAATTTAAAATTAAGTTTAATTATAATATTTATTATTATTTTAAAATGTTATTATTTTATTATACATATAGAATAATAATGTACAAATAAGTAATAAAAAATAGTTATCGAAATGGATAACTAATCATATTTATTATAAAATATTTAACTTCCTATAATGTATATTATGTTAACTTCTATATATTTTGTTTTTTTCCAATAATTACCTTATATTATAGTACATGATTATAAATATTTAGTACATATTATTTATGGGTGATTATAATGAAAAAGAATAACAAAGTTAATGACAAAGCTAATCATAAGGTTAAGAACAGTCATAACAATAAGAATGTTACTTCTAAAGCAAATGATAAACAAATTGGATTTGAAGATAAATCATTTAAGTTAGATGAAGATAACGATCATTCTTTCGAAGTAAGAGATTGTAAATAACCCCAGAAGAGATTAAATCTCTTCTGTTTTTTTATTATATTCTTTTAAAGCTTTGCTTATTTGATCTGGACAAGATGTAGATTTACTACCACATTTAATTCCTTCTAATTTTTTAATAACATCTTCTCTTTTTTGTCCTTTTACTAAGGCAGAGATTCCTAAAGAATTTCCAGGACATCCCCCTACTACTCTCAAATCTAAAATTGTATCATTATCATCTAAAGTAAAAATTATCTTTCTACTACATACACAAGTAGGTGTGTATTGATATGCATGAACATTCATTCTTTCACCTCCCTACTTTCTTCATAACTAGAAAGTAATCCTAATATTATGAAAAAATATGGTGCCACTTCAATAACACTTATATTTGCAAATGCTTGGATTGAATAACCAATAAAGGCTATAAATAAACTAATATAAAAACTATCTTTAATTTTAAATCCTTTTATAAAAATAATAAGTGATAGCAAACAATATAATATAAGTGCTAAAGCACCATTAGTAATTAATATTTGTAAATAAACATTATGAGCTTTATCATATCTTAACCATTCATCTTTAGGATATATAACTTTAATATTGTCTATTCCTACACCAAATGGCCAATATTCATATGCATATGGTAATAAGTTTTTCCATAAAGCAATACGACCATTACCAAATTGTTCATTAGATACATTATTATTGTTTGTTATTATTTCTGTTACTTCTTCTTTTATATTGTAGTTTTTATCTATTTCTACATTATGAACTTTATTACTTATAGAGTTAATACTGTAATCAATTATAAAAAAGCTACTAATTAATATTAAAATAGTATATATAATTTTTTTAATATTTAATATTTTAAAATAATATATTAATAAAAATATGAAAGCTAATATAAAACCAATCATAGGTCCTGTAGAACTTGCTAGACATAAACCTATAAAAAATAAGATACTATATACTAAATATTTAGTTTTATTGTTTAATAAATATAAACTTATTGTTATGAGTGTTAAAATAGTCATATAACTTCCATAGAAATTAGGGTTGCTACATAAACCCATAGCCATATATGGCATATTTGGATAATCTTTAATAAAAGGTAAATTAGTATAAACTTGTAATATACCATATAATACTTGAAATAATCCTATATAAATAAATATATCAATTAATTTATGTTTATCCCCTTCTCTACTTAGATTTTTAATATTTAAATAAATTAGATAATAGGATAATAACGTTAATAAACCCTCATTACGATGGTATTCGCCAAAGATGGATATTTGTATGTCTTTTGCCAAAAAAGTTGAAATAAAGCCTAAAAATGCTAAAATAATGACTATTAAATCATCATAATTAAAATTAAAGTATTTTTTACTTAAACCATATATATATGTACCTAGATATAATGGAATACTAAACCAAAGGATGTAGACATGATTAACTTTAAAGGGATCATC
>CALVQV010000029.1 GCA_944358325.1 uncultured Bacilli bacterium | reverse complement strand
AAGCGTAAGCCACCGATGAAGGAGAAATATCTAATCGTGAGATTAGATGCAGTCAAATTTATTTGACTTTTGTTCTTATATAATTAAACTTGTAATTTTAATTATAAACATATATAATTAAAATAGGTGATGGTATGAAAAAAAGTAGAGGGTTTACATTGATGGAACTATTGGGAACAATCACCATAATAACAATAATTATGTTAATAGTTTTTCCTAATATTTTAAATTTGGTAAGAAAAACAGAAGTAAAATTAACAGAATCGCAAAAAGAAATAATATATAGTGCAGCGAATTTATATATGACAAATAATCCAAATGATTATGAAATGAAAAATGGTGATGAATATAATATTAGAATAAATAAATTAGTATCAAATAATTATTTAGATTCAGCGTTTGTAGATAGTATAAAAGATGTTATAGCAGATATGTGCGTAAATATTCATATACTTGATGATAATAAAAATTTAAATCAAGATATTATTGATTGTCAAACAAAACTAGAATTAACAGAACAAAAAAAAGGAAGTAATTATGTTTTGACAAACTTAAAAATAATAAGTAATGGTTCAATATTAGATAGAATTGAATATTCCAAAGATGATGGAAAAACATGGATGGATGGTGGCAAAGATACAGCATACATATATAATGGTTTAAAGAAAAATACAACATATACATTAAAATCTAGAGTAATTGAAAATGGTGATGAAATAACAGAATCAAATTCAATCACAGTAACAACAAGTGATATAACAACACCAACATATGCCGTAAGTCCAAGTGGTTGGTCTAAATCAAAAACAGTAACGATAACATATCCAACAATCGCAAATCAAGAATTAACATATGAATATTCAATAAATGATGGAAGTAGTTGGCAAACGGCAACACAAAGTCAAATAGTAACATTTAATGCCAATGGAACAATAATAGCCAGAGTAAAAGATGGAACAAACACAGTAACGGCTACATCATTTACCGTAAATCAAATAGATACAACTGCACCAACAATGAGTGTTTCTGGTAATACAACAGATTGGACAATAAATAAGACATTAACAGTAACGGCTAGTGATAGTGAAAGTGGTTTGCATGCAACAGCATATAGTTTTGATAATGGGTCAAGTTGGCAAACAGGTAATAGCAAAACCATAACAGCCAATGGAACATATTACATTAAAGTAAGAGACAATGCCGGAAATATAGCGAGTCAAACAGTAACGGTTAATAAAATTGCACAAATTGTCACAGTTAACAAAAGTGGAACAATTACTCGCGCAACAGGTGATGTTGGTTTAACAGAAGGATGGAAATTTAATAGTGTTTATACTCATTCAAAACCTTTTTATCAAGCTACTATGACTGTAGGATGGAGTATGCAAATTAATAACCCATCAGTTTCTTTTAATCAATTAGTAATAGGAATTCATTTTCTAGAATATGGTGGAAGTGGAGATAGTTTAGTTAGAGCATTATATAAAGCAGCAGATGATTGGAATAATCCAACATCTATTACAGATACATATTTAGGTAATTCTACTTCTAAAACATATACATTAAATTGTCCTTTCTCAAATGGATGTAGTACTATAAAATTGGAAAATTTTATAAGACACAATTCTGCTTATGGTGCATATGTATACTTTAATTGGAAATTAAGTACTGTAATGCAACAATGATAAAATAAAAATAATTGGTGAATACATCAATTATTTTTATTTGTAAAAAAATTATAAAAATGTTATAATTGTTGCGAGTTGATATTATGGATACAAGAAATACAAATGTTTTAGTTTTAGCATATTTAGGAGATGCAATATATGAGTTATATGTTAGAGACTATCTAGTTAATAAAGGTATAAGTAAGATAAAGAATCTTCATAAAGAGGCAATTAATTATGTAAGCGCTACTAATCAAGCAAAGTTCTTAAAATTAGCGCTAGAAAATAATTTCTTTAATCAAGAAGAAATAGATATTATTTATCGTGCTCGAAATCATAAAGAAGCTCATAAACCAAAAAGTACAGATATTATAACTTATAAATATGCAACAGGATTAGAAGCATTAATTGGTTTTTTATATTTAGAAAAAAGACAAAAACGTATTGAAGAAATAATGAAAGAGGTATTAAAAGAATGTTAATATATGGGAGAAATGTAGCTTATGAAGCTTTACAAAAAAAACAAAAAATTAAAAAAATTTATTTAAGTGAAGGGTTTAATGAACGTGATATTCTTTTTATGATTACAAGTAATCATCTTCCTTACAAAATAGTTGATAAAAGAGCACTAGATAAAATGGTTGATGGCGTTCATCAAGGAATAGTTTTAGAAGTTAATGATTATGAGTATGCTAGCTTAGACGAAATTACTAATAAAGATGATTCATTAATAGTTATATTAGATCATATTGAAGATCCTCACAATTTTGGAGCCATTATAAGAACTTGTGAAGCAGCAGGAGTAGATGGGATAATTATTCCTAAAGATCGTGCATCTATAGTTAATGGAACTGTAATAAAAACAAGTGTAGGTGCAATTAATAATATTAAAATTGTACAAGTTACTAATTTAGTAAATACAATTAAAGAATTAAAAAAAGAAGGTTTTTGGGTTGTAGGAACCGATATGCAAGGAACACCATATACAGATATCGATTATAGAGGTAAAACTGTTATTATCATAGGTAATGAAGGAAATGGAATGGCACGTTTAGTAAAAGATAATTGTGATTTTATTGCGAGTATTCCTATGCTTGGTAAAATAAATAGTTTAAACGCTAGTGTTGCTGCTGGAATTGTTATATTTGAAGCTATTAACAATAGAATGAGGTAATATGGAATATCGTAATTTAAATGATGATGAACTGATATCATATATTCAAGAAAATGATGAAGAAGCTTATAATATAATGTATAAAAAATATGAACCATTGATAAACAGTATTGCATCAAAGATGATCAAATTAATTCCAAATTCAGGTTTGGAAACTAGCGATTTAAAACAAGAAGGAAGATTGGGATTAACATATGCTATAAAAAACTTTAATTCTTCTAAAGAAACAAGCTTTTTTACATATGCTAAAATGTGTATTGAAAGAAAAATAATTAGCTGTGTTATATCATCTAAAAGATTGAAACATAAAATTTTAAATGAATCTATTTCTGTTGATTTTAAATACGATGATGAAGAACACAATATGTTAGAGTACTTATTTGAAGATAATAGCTCTAATCCGGAGACAAGATTATTTGATTATGAACAAGAAAAACAATTGATACAACAAACAAAAAGTAAATTAACCGATTTTGAATTACAAGTATTTGAATTAAAATTAAGTGGATTTAGTTATAAAGAAATAGCAAATATTTTAGACAAGGAAGCAAAAACCATAGATAATGCTATTCAAAGAATTAAAAATAAGTTTAAAGAGATTATTAAAAATAATTATTAATAATCTTTTTTTTTAACTCTATATTTGTTATAATTAAATAAACAAAATAAAAAAATAGAGGGTGTAATATGAAAAGAAAAGGATTTACACTGATAGAAGTTTTGGGAGTAATAATAATTCTAACGATTATTTTTTTAATCGCGATGCCAATAACATCAGGAATAATAGAAAAAGTAAAAAGAGAAGCCTTTATAGAAAGTTTGAATAGATTGTTTAATGCATATGATTTGTATTTAACAAATAATGATTTTAATCCAGATCCAACAACATTATCAGTAATAGATGAAAGATTAAAATTAAAATCAAATTTTGAAAATGGAACAATTTTTTTAAATAATAAAGAAACAGCTGAAATTACCAAAGTATCAGATGGAGAATTTTGCGCAGAAGGAACAAAAAAAGATTTAAAAGTGGTAGTTGGAAGTTGTAATCTATTAGATGAAACAGAACCAATAGTAAATATAAGTGTAAATAAAATAACATCAAATAGTATAAAAGTAGTGGTAGAAGCGAATGATCCAGAATCAGGAATAAAAGGATATTATTATTCAAAAGATGATGGAAATAGTTATACAGAGATAAGTGAACAAAATGAATATACATTTGAAAAACTATTACCAGGAAAAGAATATATAATAAAAGTTAAAGTAGTTAATAATAATGAACTAGAAACGATAAAAAGTATAAAAGTAACAACATTAAATATAAATATACCGATATATGAAGTAGAACCAACAAATTGGTCAAAGAGCAAGATAGTAACAATAACATATCCAACGATAGAAAATCAAACATTAACATATGAATATTCAATAGACAAAGGAAGTAACTGGAAAACAGCAAATGAAATACAAAAAGTAGAATTTAATGAAAATGGGACAATTATAGCTAGAGTAACAGATGGTGTAAATGTAGTTACAGGTTCAACATTTATAGTAGATAAAATAGACACGATTGAACCAACAATGAGTGTAGCAGGAAATACAACAGAATGGACAATAAATAAGATATTAACAGTAACTGCAAGTGATAGTGAGAGTGGTTTAGCAAGTAGTGCATATAGTTTTGATGACGGTAAGACATGGCAAACAAGTAATAGTAAAACCATAACAACTAATGGAACGTATGTAGTAAAAGTAAGAGATAATGCTGGAAATATAGCAAGCTCAAGCATTGTTGTAAGTAAAGTATCAACAACTGCACCAACAATAACAATAGCCAAAGGAAATGTAGGAAGTAACTATATAACAGTAACTGCAACAGTTGTGGATAACGAAATGGGTATAAGCAAGATAGAATACTCAAAAGATAATGGTCAAAGTTGGGTAAGTGGCGGAACAAACACAACATATATCTTTAGTGGCTTAACAAAGAATACAAGTTATACAATAAAAGCAAGGGTAACAAGTAAGAATGGTAAGAGTACAACATCAAATGCATTAAGAGTTTCTACAACAGATATAACAGTACCAACATATGCCGTAAGTCCAAGTGGCTGGGCAAAATCAAAAACTGTGACAATTACTTATCCAACGATCGCAAATCAAGAATTAACATATGAATATTCAACGAATGCCGGAAGTAATTGGCAAACTGCAACACAAAGTCAAAAAGTAACATTTAATGCGAATGGAACAATAATTGCAAGAGTAAAAGATGGAACAAATACAGTAAGTGCAACATCATTTACCGTAAATCAAATAGATAATGAAGGACCAACCATAACAGTAACTGCTAGTACAAATAATTGGATTACTGGAAGTATTACCTTAACTGTAAAGGCGACAGATAGTGGCTCCGGTTTAGCAACTAGCGCTTATAGTATCAAAGGTGGAAGTTATGGAACAAAGAATACTTATGCAACAAGTACAGCTGAAAGTATTTCTATAAAAGTAAGAGATAGTTTAGGAAATGAAAGTACGAAGACCGTAAAAACGGAAAGTAGAACCGAATACGGATATCAAGATGTAGCAAGTTGGTCAAGTAGTTATTCTACTACGGTTCCAAGTGATGGATATTATAAATCCAAAACGCAGTATAAAGTAAAATATAGTTGGACGGAAACTTATACTTATACATCAGAATGTCAAGATATTAAAACGGTTGATTGTTCTTCTTCTTGTCCTGGTGGCTATTCCGTATGGCATACATGGCCAGCACCTTATTGTACGAATGGACAAACAATAGGTGTTCAATGTGGAAGAACTTACTCTTGTCAAAAAACGGGAACTAGAACGCAAAACGGAACAACGGGATGGCAAGATTCTTCTACGTCAGTTCCAAAAGGAAATAAAACAGGAATCGCTGGTACTCGTACTGTTTATGCCGCACCTTCTGGTTGGGGTAGTGCGACAGGATGGAGAACAAGTGGAGCTTATTCAAAGACAACCAGTCGTAAACCAGTAACAAGAACGACAATACATTATGCAGGATAAAAAGATATGGCAAAGAAGATAAAATTCTTCTTTGCACATAAAATTTAAATTTATAAAGGAGAAAGAAAATGAAAAAGAAAATATTAATAGGAATAACAAGTTTAATTATTTTAGTAACACTAAGTGGATGTGGAAAAGAAAAGAAAAAAGAAGAAGAAAAGAAACCCGAAGAAACACCAGTAGCATCATTTGAAGAACAAACAATAGAAGGAATAAAAATAAGTGGATTAAATCTAGCAGTTGAAGAAGGAATGACAAATATATTAGCAGTAATAGAAAATACAACAGAAGAAAGTATGTATGTAACAAGAATAGATTTTCAACTAAAAGATAAAGAAGGAAATGTATTAGGAGATTTATTCTTCTGGGTAGATAAAACATTAGAACCAAATACAACAGAAGTAATGCAAACAGGAATTTCAAGTGATGTAACAGATGCTACAACTGTAGAATATAAAATAGTTAAATAAGTAATAAAAAATAATTGATGCTTTGTATCAATTATTTTTTTGTTATGTTATAATTAAATAGGTGATAATATGAAAAAAATGACTATTGATGGCAATGAAGCTGTTGCTTTATCTGCTTATAAATTTACAGAAGTTGCAGGTATTTATCCAATAACACCATCAAGTCCAATGGCTGAAAAAGTAGATGAGTGGTCTAATAAAGGTGTAAAAAATATTTTTGATGATGAAGTTAAAGTTATTGAGATGCAAAGTGAAGCAGGTGCGGCGGGTTTAGTACATGGTTCACTTCAAGCAGGCTGTTTAACTACAACGTTTACTGCTAGTCAAGGATTACTTTTAATGATACCTAATATGTATAAAATAGCTGGTGAAATGTTACCTTGTGTTTTTCATGTGGCAGCTCGTAGTTTGTCTACCCATGCTTTATCTATTTTTGGAGATCATCAAGATATCTATGCATGTAGGTCAACTGGTTTTTGTATGCTTTCATCATCTAGTGTACAAGAGGCTTCTCTTTTATCTCTTGTTGCTCATCTTAGTAGTTTAAAAGCTAGTTTACCTTTCCTACATTTTTTTGATGGCTTTAGAACAAGTCATGAGATAGATAAAATAGATGTTTTAGATTTAGAGGAAGTAAAAGAATTAGTTGATTTTGATTTAATTAAAGAATTTCGCAATCGTTCCTTAAATCCTAAAAAACCATATACAATAGGCACAGCTCAAAATGATGATGTTTATTTCCAAGCAACAGAAGCTCGTAATATTTATTATGATAATGTACCTGATATTGTAAATGATTATATGGAAAAAATAAATAAAATAACTAAAAAAGATTATAAACCATTTAATTATTATGGAGATTCTAAGGCTACTAAAGTTATTGTAGCTATGGGAAGTGTCTGTGAAACAATAAAAGAAACAATAGATGATCTAAATAAAAAAGGAGAACATTTGGGATTAATAACTGTTCATTTATATCGTCCTTTTAGTAGTAAATATTTAAAGCAAGTAATGCCTAAAACAGTTACTAAAATAGCGGTATTGGATCGTACAAAAGAACCAGGAAGTAATGGAGAACCACTTTATTTAGATATTAAATCTATTTATAATGATATCGAAGTGGTAGGCGGTAGATATGGTTTATCTAGTAAAAATACAACACCTGCTCAAATAAAAGCCGTCTATGATATGTTAGATAATCCAAAACATAATTTTACTATTGGTATAGATGATGATGTAACAAATTTAAGTTTAAAAATAGATTCCAATTATAAAATAAGTGATTCTTTAGAATTAGTTATTTATGGTTATGGTAGCGATGGTATGGTAAGTGCTTCTAAATCAATTATTAAACTTATTGGTGAAAATACAGATAAATATGTTCAAGGCTATTTTCAATATGATTCTAAAAAATCAGGTGGAGTTACAATATCACATTTACGTTTTAATGATAAACCAATTAGATCAACATATTATTGTGAAAAACCACATGTTATTGTTGTAACTAAACCAAGTTATTTAAGTAGTTTTGATTGTTATAGTAATTTAGAAAAAAATGGTATATTTATTGTTAATACAGAAGAGACAAAAGAAGAATTTATTAATAATTTACCTTTAAAAGTAAAACAAACTTTAATAGAACAAAAAGCTAATGTCTATATTATTGATGCTTTTAAATTCGCACGTTTAATAGGTTTAAAAGGTCGTATTAGTACTATTATGGAAAGTATTATTATGTATTTATTTAAAGTAATGGATTATGATGTAGCTAAAGAAAAAATGATTGAATATGCTAAAAATGCTTATTTTAAAAAAGGACCAGAAATTTTTGAAGCAAATAAAAAAGCCATTAAAGAAGCCATTAATTATTTAGAAAAAATAGAATTAAAAGATGAAACTTTACTTCTAGATGAAAAAGAACATATATTAGACGTTTTTGATGCTATGAATAAGCGTATGGGTGATAGTTTAAAAGTTAGTGCCTTTTTACCTAATGGAATTTTTGAAAGTGATCAAGCTACAAGAGAAAAAAGGGAAATTAGTGATAATGTTCCACATTGGATAAAAGATAATTGTATTACTTGCAATCAATGTAGTTTATTCTGTCCTCATGGCGTTATTAGACCTTTCTTATTATCAGAAGAAGAATATCTTAAAGCTCCACTTTATGTTAAAGAAGAATGCATAAAACCAATTGAACCTAATTTAAAAGATTATTGGTATTGTATAGGAATTTCTGTAAAAGATTGTACAGGTTGTGGTTTATGTGTTAAAAATTGTCCTGGTAAATTAGGAAATAAAGCGTTAATATTTAATAATTTACAAGAAGAATTAAAAGAAAAGAAACAAAAAATAGCTGATTATTTATTTGAAAACATAAGTGATAAAAAATTAGTTAATAAAAATACAATAAAAGGTAGTCAATTTTGTAAACCATGTTTTGCATTTAGTGGTGCATGTGCTGGTTGTGGAGAAACACCTTATATTAAATTATTAACACAATTATTAGGAGATAATATGATTATTAGTAATGCAACAGGATGTTCTTCAATCTATGGAGCAAGTGCACCTTCAACACCATATAGTATTCCGTGGGCTTCTAGTTTATTTGAAGATAATGCTGAATATGGATATGGTATGTTAATTGCTAATAATACAATAAGAAAAAGAATTGCTAAAATAATGTCTGAACATTTAAATACTAAAAATGGCCCTTTATATCAAAAATGGTTAAATAATCCTGATGATTATCAAAATACATTAGAAGTATATGAACAACTAGATAAAAATCTTTTACCAGAAGAATTAAAGCAATATAAAGATTATATTATAAGTCGTAGTATTTGGACTATTGGTGGAGATGGTTGGGCTTATGATATTGGTTTTAGTGGCATAGATCATGTTTTAGCAAGTAATGATAATGTAAATATTTTGGTTTTAAATTCTGAAGTATATTCTAATACAGGTGGGCAAGCAAGTAAAGCAACAGGATTAGGTGCAATAGCAGCCTTTGCTTCATCTGGAAAGAAAGTCGCTAAAAAAGATTTAGCAAGTATTGCTATGTCTTATCCTAATGTTTATGTAGCACAAACTAGTTTAGGTGCTAATCCTATGCAAACTATTAAATGTTTTAAAGAGGCTAGTGAGCATCATGGACCTTCTATTATAATAGCTTATACACCATGTATTTCTCATGGCATCACAGGTGGTATGGAAAATTCTATACTATCTAGTAAATTAGCAACAGAGTGTGGCTATTTTCCAACTTTCAGATATAATCCTTTATTAAAAAAATTTACTTTAGATAGTAAAAATGTTGATTTTAATAAATATGAAGATTATTTAAATATGCAAACCAGATATAAAATGTTGAAAACAATTAATCCGGATAAAGCAGATTTATTACTTAAGGAAAATAAAGAATATGCTATAGAAAAATATGAATATTATCAAAATTTAGAAAAACAAAATTAAACAAAAAATAGTTTCTTTAATGAAACTATTTTTTATAAACTTTTTTTAATATTATTAATAATTTTTTCTTTTAATTCTTGATCGCTATTTTCCCACAATAATTCAAAAAATACACCTAATCCTGGCAAAGTAATTTCCTCTTTTTCTTTAATAGAAGAAATAATACTTTCTTCTATTTCTTTAACATCACAATTTTTAAAATTATTAATAATATTTTTTCTAATATCAATTTCCATAAAGCCTCCTTACAATTAATTTGGAAAAATTAAAAAAATATATACTAATAAAAGATATATGTGATATAATTAATCTAGGAGGAATGTGTATGAATGGATGGTTAATTGCGCTTATTGTTATTGGAGCTATTATATTATTATTATTACTATATGTAATGGGAGTATATAATAAATTAGTAACTTTAAAAAATCGTGTTAAAAATCAATGGTCTCAAATTGAAGTATTATTAAAAAGACGTGCTGATTTAATACCAAATGTCGTAGAAACAGTAAAAGGATATGCTACTCATGAAAAAGAAACTTTAGATGCCGTTATAAGTGCTCGCTCTAAAGCTGTTGGAGCTAAAACACCAGAAGATGAAATAAAAGCTAATGGTGAACTTAGTCAAGCTTTAAGTAGATTACTTGTAGTTGCTGAAGCTTATCCAGATTTAAAAGCAAATACTAATTTCTTAGAACTTCAAAGAGAATTAAAAGAAACTGAAGATAAAATTTCTTATGCAAGACAATTTTATAATGATACAGCTTCTAATTTTAATATTCAAATTGAAGTATTCCCATCTAATATTGTAGCTTCTATGTTTAACTTTAAACAACAACCACTTTTTGAAGCGGAAGAAAAAGATAAAGAAGTTCCACAAGTTAAATTTTAAGGCTTAATATTTTTAAGCCTTTTTATTTTAGGAGGTAGTTATGAAAAAATATTTATTATTTATTATGTTACTTTTCTTTTTTTGCCCAATAAATATTAAGGCAATAGAAGGTATAGATAATTTCTATATTGATGCTACAGTATTAAATAACGGTGATATAAAAGTTAGAGAAGTATTTGTTATGAATGGTTCTTATAATGGAATGGAACGTATTATTAATTATAAAAATTTATTAGCTCAAGAATTTGATCCTAATAAAGATTATTATGGCGGAAGCAGTATTCATAATGGAAGTGGAATCACGATTGATGAAGTAGGAGCAATAGATATTTACAATAATTATGGTTACGAAATTATTAATAAAAAAATTGATGTTTTTAAATATAATAAAAATGCTTCTAAAGGGGATTATGGATATTATTATAATGATGATGCTAGTAATGGAACAACATTAACGATATTTAATCCAAGCAGAAAAAATAAAGCTTTTTATATAGAATATACTTTATCTAACATGGGAATTAAACATAATGATGTAGCAGAAATAGGATGGAATTTATTCGATGAAATGCGTGAATATATCAATCATTTTGAAATGTATATTCATATTCCTAATAATCAAAATGAATTAAGAGTATGGGCACATGGACCTTTACAAGGTGTAAGTGAAATTCTTGATAGGAATACAGTTAAAGTAACTGTTGATAATTTATCTGCTTATACTGCTATTGATGTTCGTTTAACATTCGATTTACAAGTTATCGCTAATAGTAATAAGACTACTAATGTTAATGCTTTAGATAAGATAATATATTATGAACAAAATCAAGCTGAAATAGCTAACCAAGAAAGAGAAGAAGCCCAAAAATTATTATTGAAAGAGGCAACAAGATTAGTTGAGAAAGCAGAAAAAAACAAAACACGCTCTTCATATAATGAAGCTCAAAACTATTTAGATTTTTATATAATTTCAGGTGAAGAAAAACAAGCATTACAAAATCGTTTAGACGCAGTTTTAAAAATGATTGAAAATAAAGAAAGTCGAAATAGAAAAATTTTATATAGCCTTTGGGCAATTTGGTTATTTGGTTTAGTATATGTTATATATGATAAATATCGAAAATATGATAAAGAATATAAAGCAAAATTTGATGGGAAATATTATAGAGATTTTCCTAATACTTATGGCCCTGAAATTGTTGAGTATTTATTTGAACATAAAATAGATTCTAAAGGATTATCAAGTGCTATTTTAAATTTAATTGCTGATAAAGTAATTAAATTGGAAACAGAAGAAAAAAAACATACACTTATATATAATCAAGAAGGAAGAAATTTAAAACCTAGTGATCAGGAATTACTTAATTGGTTATTTGTAAAAGTAGGAGATAATAATCGTGTTACATTAGATGAATTTAAAAATTCTGGTAAAAAATATGAAAGTTTCTTAGAACATTATAATAATTGGAAAAGTGAAGCAGAAAAAGAAGCGGTTAATTATGGTTTTTATGAAAATAACTCTAGTAAAATTTTTGATTTAAAAATTATTTATGTATTGTTAGGTATTATAATTAGTATTGTCTTATTGATTAATAGGGCAACAGTTTTAAACTTAATTTTATCAATCGCTATTACTGTTATGGTTTTCATTTATCTTGGATTTATAAAAAAACGTACTATAAAGGGAAATGAAGAATATGCAAAATGGAAAGGATTAAAAAATTTTATCTCAGATTTTGGAAGATTTCAAGAAAGAGATTTACCAGATATTCATTTATGGGAAAAATATTTAGTTTATGCGCATGTTTTTGGATTATCAAAAAAATTAGCAAAAACAATGCAAATCAAAATAAAAGATATGAATTATGATAATGTAGTAGTTGGTGATTTTACGGATACTATTATTCATATTAATTTAATGAGTAGCATTAATCAAACTATCGATAATAGTGTTGCTAAAGCACTGTCTAATGCCAATAGCGCTTATGCTGCAGCTCATTCAAGTAGTTCTAGTGGACTAGGTGGAGGCGGTGGCTTCTCTAGTGGTGGAGGTTCATTTGGCGGTGGAGGCGGCGGAGGTCGTTTCTAATTAAGAAAAAGAGGAATTAATTTCAATGTCATTAACTTAAGAAACGCGAAAGCGTTTTTTTTGATATAATAAAAGAAAGAATAGGAAGGTT
>CALVQV010000028.1 GCA_944358325.1 uncultured Bacilli bacterium | reverse complement strand
ATTAATTCTTGTTCTAAATCATTATGTGGCCCACAATTGAATATTACTTTCTCTACTTTAAAGTTATTTACTAAATTAATACTTTCACCCATATGATCATAATCACCATGCGTAAGAATCAAATAATCTATTTTACTAATTCCTTTACTTTTTAAATATGGTATCAATGTATATTTACTTATATTTCCTTCTTCGTAGTTATTACCACCAGTATCAATTAAAATTATTTTATTTTGTTGTTCTAGTTCAATTAATATAGAATCCCCTTGTCCTACATCTAACATAGTTATAACTGGATAATTATTTAATTTAGGTAATATATAGTGAAAGGAAATAATTAATAATGCTAGTATTAATTTATAAGAATTAAATTTATAAAATATTAGTATTACTACTATGTAATATAAAATTATTAAATAAAGATTTGGTTTACAAAGTATTAAATTAAAATTAAAATTATTAAGAAATAGAGATATTTGTTCTAATAAATCAGTCATAAAAAATAAAATAGAATCTAAAGGTTTTATAAAAAAAGTTAATAATGTTAATGGAAATATTATTATAGAAACAAATGGAATAAAGAAGACATTTAATATAGGACTTAATAAATTAATTTCAAAACTCGTCGATGTTAAAATAGGAATACTAACTAAAAAACTTAGTATAGATGTACCCAATGTTTGAATGATATAATCATCACTTTTAAATTTTAAAAATAGAATAAAAAATGTTATCGTAAAGCTAAACAAAAATCCTATATTATAAATATAATAAGGATTATATAAAAGCATAATACTAAAAATAGTTATTAAAGATGGGATTGGTTTTAATTTTTTACTAGTTAGAAAAAGAAAAAAACTTCTTATTGCGGATAATTTAAATCCTGTTAAAATAACATAAAAAAGTAAAAAACTATTTATAAACATATTTCTAAGAGGAACTTTTTTTAATATTTTATATAATATAAGCGCAAAAAGACTAATATGCATACCCGAAATAGATAGCAAATGACTTATACCATTGATTCGATAACTATCTTTGATATTATCTTCTAATGTAGCATTATCACCCATAATAAATATTTCTAAGTACTTATGACTTTTAAAACTACTAATATAATTAACTATTTTATTTTTAAATTTGTAAAAAGGATTTTTTCCTAATACATCAATATTATCAGCATAAAAAATATAATAGATATTATTACTATATAAATAATTACGATAATTAAATAAATTAAAATTGGTATTTTCTCTTGGTTCATGAATTGTTCCGGTTGCTTTAACATAATCGCCAATTTCTAATTTATTATCACTATAGACAATCAAACATTCTTTATCACAAATTTCATATTTATTATCTTTACCCTTTGTTACTACACCTTTAATTTCTGTAGAATTAAGATTGTAAGAACTTTTATTTATGTTATTGTTTATAAAAATATAAGTATAACTCAAAGCAATAATTAATAAACTAAATGGTAATAAGATTTTTAATTTTATTGTATGTAGATTCGCCAATACCTTTAACATTCATAATATCTTCTGTTTTTGTAAAATTACCATTAATTGTACGATATTCAATAATTGCTTTTGCCTTTGTTTCACCTATACCTGTTAATGTCATTAATTCTTCTAACGTAGCTAAATTAATATTTATTTTTTCTTTATTATTTTCTTCTTCTACTACGCAACCATCATTACTTATTTCTGGGCAATTGCAATAAGTAATCATTAAGTCTTTATCCAAATCATTAATTTCTTCATTAGTATAAATAACTACAACCATTTCATCTTCTAATTTTTTAGCTAAATTAATATATTTTGTTGAAGCATCAAAACGCAATCCCCCTGCTTTTTTAATTAAATCCTGAACTCTTGCATCATACTCTATTTCATACCTTCCAGGGCTTTTAACCGCTCCTTTAATGTCAACACTAATATTATCAATTATTTCTTTTGATTTATCTTGTTCATTAAAAATTAAAAACATACCTATCATTATAATAAATATAGGTAAAATTATCTTATACATAAACTCCTTTCTTAGGTACCTCTAATTATATATACGATAATTCTTTTTAAATTCCTTCAAAAAAAGAGATTAATTAAAATCTCTTTTGTTTTCTTTTTCCCAATATAATGGGAAATGACCATATTGAGCCATCTTTTCATAATTTCTATTTTTTAAATTTAAATCTTTAATGATATTATGAGGTTTACATTCTTCATATAATGTTCTGGATACTTCTAAATTTCCTTTATTACTATCAATATAAATAGATAATGGCTCTTCTAATCCTATAGCATAACTTAATTGAACTGTACACCATTTAAGATTATTTTTTCTTAAATAATCTATTGCGATTAAACGTGCTTTATACGCAGCACTTCTATCAACTTTAGATGGATCTTTACCACTAAATGCTCCTCCACCTACTTTAGCAAATGATTGATAACTATCAGCAACTATCTTTCTTCCTGTTAAGCCTGCGTCTGCTTCAAAACCACCAAGGCAAAAGCGTCCCGTAGGATTAATCAAGAATTCTTCGATTTCTATATTATATAGATTACATATTTCTATGCATTTATCTTTTATTAATTTATCTGTATAATCGCGATGTTTTTCATCATTTTGATATGAAATAGTAAAGTATTTTATTTTTTTCAATCTCATATCATCATCATAATATCCTGTTATTTGAGCTTTCCCATCTGGTCTTAAATAGCTACATTCTTTACGCATTTTATCATACCAAATGCTAAGACGTTGTAATATAACCATAGCTGTTGGCAATAATTCTTTAGTGTCAGAGCAAGCATATCCAAACATCATTCCTTGATCTCCTGCTCCTAATTTATTTTCACTAGTTCCTAAAGCAATATCTTCGCTTTGTAATCCTAAGTTGTTAATAATATCATATTCATCATTGTATCCTATGTCTTTCAAGACTCTATTCACAATTTTTTCAATATCAACTTTACCTTTTGAAGTTACCTCACCAGTTATAAATATTTTATTTTTTCCTCCCAATACTTCAATTGCACACCTTGAACTTTTATCTTCTTTTAAATATGCATCTAAAAGTGCATCACTAATTTGATCGCAGACTTTATCTGGATGACCGCGAAATACAATCTCATTGCTGTAAAGCTTCATAAAATCACTACTCCTTTTCATATTAAATGAAACAGAATAAAGAAAAAAAACAAGCCGAACTTGTTTTTCAAGTTCCTTATCGTACGGCTTTAGCACCTAATCTAATAGGATGCTGTGACTTCATAGGGCCAGTCCCTCCATCACTCTTTATAAGGTTTCATTTATACTAATATTATATAACTTTTAATAATATTATGTAAATAATAAATATTTTTTATTTACTTATTTTTATTTTAGCTCGTTTATTTTCAATATTAACTCTTTGAACAATGGCTAAAGCAATTAACATTGATACTGCAAATGAACCACCATAAGATAAAAATGGTAATGGTACACCAGTTAGAGGCATTACGCCAAATAAACCTCCTAAATTAATTAGAAGATGCACAAATAAATAAATTGCTACACCTAAAGCCATATATCGTCCACGAATACTAACTGCTTCACTACTTATTTTTAAAATACGATGTAGTATAAATATATATACTAAGAAAATTAAAGTAACAAATATTAAACCATATTCTTCAACTATTATCGCAAAAACACTATCAGTATGAGCTTCGGGAATATATGAATATTTTTGTTGACTATTACCTACTCCCAAACCATTTAAACCACCATTATTAAAGGCAATAAAAGCATTACACACTTGATATCCTGTCGTTTCATATTTACTACATGGATTAAACCAACTAGTTAAACGACTCAATTGAGCTTGAGTAAGTAATTTACCTCCTCCAAAAACAAGCGTTAAAGCAACAACTACAACTAAAATAATACTAATCCAAAATATCTTTATTTTATCTTTTAAAAGAATTGGACTAAACAAAAACATACCAGCAAATATCCCTAAAATAATAGTCATACTTCCTAAGTCTTTTTCTAAGAAAACAAATAACATTGGAACAATACCTAAAACAAATATTTTAAGTAAAACGTTATAGCGAATTTTATTATCAATTGATTTTAAATCGTTATAATAATAATCAAACATTAAAGCTAAACAAACAATTAAGACTGGCTTTGCTAATTCACTTGGTTGAATGGAAAAAAATCCTAAATCAATCCAATTGGTAGCACCACGATGAGATACCCCACTTACCGACAAATAAAATAATAGAAAAACAACACCGCCATAAGCTAATATAGCCCAGCCACGCCATTTTTTAGTAGATCTTGTAATGATAAAAAAAGTAGCGATTAAACCTAAAATAAGAAAAAATATTTGCTTCATAAAATATGAATAAATACTAACATGATATTTTATAGCTTCAGAACTTGATGAAGTAACAATATTTAAAGTCCCAAATAAGAAGAATATCATACATGTAATAAATAATGGACGATCCATATCATTCCATAACTTTCGCACTTTATCACCTACTTTTTTCTTAATTCTATCACATTTATACTATTTTTTCTAGATAATTGGGTAAAATTCATGAGCAAAAGTGTCTAACAATAATAAACTATTATAGAAAGAATGGAGGAATGTATATGTACTACTACGGTGGATATAGCGGTTATGGCTGTGGCAATAATGCTTGTTATCCAATGGGTGGTTGTGGTTGTAACGGTGGTTATGGCGCAGCTATCATCCTTGTTTTATTTATATTATTAGTTATAATCATTGGCGCTCGTGCTTGCAACAACTAGAAAGGTTTATCCTTTCTTTTTTTTCTTTATTTTTTAAAGATTTCGTGATAAAATAATGGCATGGAGATGATACTATGTTTAAAAAATTGAACATATTAGATGAAAAAGATCCTCATTTACGAAAAGTAAGCAAAGAAGCATCTTTTCCACTATCTAAAGAATATAAAGATTTAATAAATCGTTCTATCAAACATTTAACATATAGTCAAATCGAATACTATGAAAAAAAATATGATTTAAGACCAGGAATGGGACTTGCTTTCCCACAACTAGGTATTAATGAAAGAATTATTACTATTGTTCATGAAGTTGATGAAGGTGTTTTTGATGAATATGTTGTTATCAATCCTAAAATTGTAAGTAATTCTGAAGAAATTATTGCTGCTGAAGTTGGTGAAGGATGTTTAAGTGTCAATCGTGAAGTTGATGGACATGTCCCAAGATATGCACGTGTTACAATTGAAGGATATGATGTTGATGGTAATAAAATAAGAATAAGAGCACGTGAAGAATTAGCTATTGCTTTTCAACATGAAATTGATCACTTAGATGGTATTTTGTTTTACGATCGTATTAATAAAAAGAAACCTTTCTTTAGTGAAGGTGAAATTCGCTTAATCTAGGAGGATAAAATATGAAAGCAAAATATAAACTAATTATTCTAATTGTTGTAGCATGTATTTGTTGTGTTGGTATTTATTATAAAGTTGAAAAAGTAAAACCTGTTACTATTAAAACTAGTTTGATGGAAGAACAAGCATTACTAGATAATGAGTATTTTATTAGAAACAAAGATACTTTTGATAATCCAAGAATTATTCTAAATCCATACAAAATATCACCTTTAACAGCGCTAGTTATGTTTAAAACAAACGATAGTACAATTGTTACTGTAACTGTTTTAGGTAAAGATGATAAAACTACTCTTACCCATACTTTTACTTCAACTAAAGAACACTATATTCCTATTTATGGTTTATATGCCGGTACAACTAATAAAGTTATTATTGAAATGAATGGTGAAAAAAAGGTTTTAGAAATAGAAACCGATGCTTTACCAGAAGATTTAAAAAATGCTAATACAACTATAAATGATAAAAATGAGCTTGATAATTCTTTATACTTTGTAACGCCATCTAGTACAGGATATACAGCTGCTTATGATATTAATGGTGATGTTAGATGGTATTTAACTGAAAACATGATTTGGGATATACAACCTTTAAAAAATGGTCATTTAATGTTAAGTTCTAATCGCTTAGTTAATAATCCTTACTATACTACTGGTTTAGTAGAAATGGATTATCTAGGTAAAATATATTATGAATATTCACTACCTGGAGGATATCATCATGATGTTTATGAAATGCCTAATGGAAACCTTCTACTTGCAAGTAACGATTTTACTAGTGGTTATGTGGAAGATTATATTGTAGAATTAGATCGTGAAGATGGCAGTATTGTTAAATCATGGGATTTAAAAGATGTTCTTAATATGGAAGATGGTAAAAGCGAAAATTGGATAGAATATGATTGGTTTCATAATAACTCTATTTGGTTTGATTCTAAAACTAATTCTATAACTCTATCTGGAAGACATCAAGATGCTGTTATAAATATTGATTATGAAACTGGTAATTTAAATTGGATAATTGGAGATCCTACTAATTGGAGTAGCGAATATCAAAAATATTTCTTTAAACCAATCGGAGAATTTGAATGGCAATGGAGTCAACATGCTGCTATGATAACACCGGAAGGATATGTATTTACTTTTGATAATGGTAATAATAAATCTAAAAATAAAGATGAATATGTTTCAGCTAGTGAAAGTTATAGCCGTGGCGTTATGTACAAGATTGATACTGTTAATATGACAATTGAACAAATATGGCAATATGGTAAAGAACGTGGCAGTGAATTTTATTCACCTTATATATCAGACGTTGATTATCTTAATAGTAATCACTATCTAATTCATTCGGGTGGAATAGTTTATAAAGATGGGGTTGCTCAAAATCAGCCTGCTGGACTAGCAGAATATGATGCTTTATATAGTAAAACAGTTGAAATTAAAAACGATAAAGTTATTTTTGAGTTAGATTTAGATGGTAACTATTATCGAGCAGAAAAAATAAATATTTATGATAATGTTAATTATTCTAAAGAGGAAAGTAAACAACTTGGTACTTTAGGAGAAACAAAAGAAGATAAACAATATAATTTTGTTTGGTTTAATAAAGATTTTAAAGAAGTACAAGAAAAATATAATATTAATATTACTAAAGAAAGTGATCGCTTAGTTATCGAAGGAACATTTAAAAAAGAAGATAATGTTACAATTATCTTAGATAGTCCATTTAGACAAAAAAATTATAATGTTCGTATTTCTTCTAAACCTTATACAGCTATGTGTGTTGATGTCTTCAACAAAGATGAATTAACTGTTACTAAATATATCAATGATGAAGGTTTAAATGGTAAATATTATTTATTCATTAAAATAAATGGTAAGATATACGATACTGATATGTATATATATTATTAATATAAAAGAAACTAGAAAAATTCTAGTTTCTTTTATTATTCATTAATATTTAATTTTTCTTTTAATTTTTTTTCATAAGCTTCTTGTAAAACATAAATATTCTTACTACTCATAAAAATTAAAACAGCATTTTCATATTGTAATAATTCATCAGGATTATCCATGCTAATATAACTACCATTTTTTAATTTATCTAAAATAACTTCATAAGTTACATCATCATATCCTTCTTCTTCTCTATCAACACCAATATCAGTAATATATGCTTTATCAGCTAAATTTAAAGCTTCAGCAAACTCTTCGGCAAATTCTTTAGTACGTGATAAAGTGTGTGTTTTTAAAATAGCAATAATTTTTTTATCAGGATATTTTTGACGAGCAGCTTTAATAGTTACTTTAACTTCAGTTGGATGATGAGCATAATCATCGATTGTAACTATATCACCTATTACATTTTCTTTGAATCTTCTTTTAGCACCTTCAAAAGTTTTTAAATATTTAGCAACTTCTTTAGCGTCTAATCTTTCATAACTACATACAGCAATTACAGCTAAAGCATTTAAAAGCATATGTTTACCATATAATGGTAAGTCAAAATGACCATAATAATTATCTTCAACAAAAACATCAAAAGTAGTACCATCTTCATGATATTCAACATCTCGAGCTTGAATGTCATTATCATCATCTAAACCATAATAGAATAAAGGTTTATTTGTTTCAATATATCTTGTATAATTATCATCACCACAAGCAATAACCATTTTTTCAGCTTTATTAGCAAATTCGCTAAAAGCATCTATAACATCTTGAATATCTTTATAATAATCAATATGATCTAACTCAATATTAGTAATAATTGCATAAGTTGGTGTATATTCTAAAAAATGTCTTTTGTATTCACAAGCTTCTAAAGCAAAATATTTATTTTCTTTATTAGCATATCCTGTACCATCACCTATTAGATAATTACATCCTGTAATATTTTTTAAAACGTGACTTAACATTGCAGTAGTTGTAGTCTTACCATGACATCCAGATACAGCAATCGTTTCAAACATACGTGTTAAACGCCCAATCATTTCTTGATATGTATAAATTTTTAAATTTAATTCTAAAGCACGTGCTACTTCTGGATTTGTTTCTGTGTAAGCATTACCTTGAACAATAATCATATCTTTAGTTATATTATCAGCATTAAATGGTAATATTTTAATTCCCATTTCAACTAAAGGTTTTTCCGTAAATAAATGTTCATCAATATCACTACCTTGTATCTCATACCCTAATGAATGCATTATTTGGGCAAGTGAGCTCATACCAGTCCCTTTTATTCCAATAAAATGATACATAATAAATTCCCCCTATCAATTAAATATCATAACAATATCTTT
This sequence comes from uncultured Bacilli bacterium, assembly GCA_944358325.1. Taxonomy (GTDB): domain Bacteria; phylum Bacillota_I; class Bacilli_A; order RF39; family UBA660; genus CALVXF01. Next base: position 4,289 of record CALVQV010000028.1, on the reverse strand, counting down.
AGCATATATAATAAGTAACATAAGTGGTACAAAAATAACTAAAAGAACAACTAATACTTGCAATGGCACTTTATTAATTCTCTTTTGCATTTCTATATCCGCATTGTTTTTTAAAACTTCAATTACATTATCCATAACTTCAAGTTTATTTTTACTCTTAAGCTCTTTTTTCGTTAAAGAAACAAGAGCATTTTTAACAATACTACTAGGTAATTCCATATCATTAATTGCTTCAACTAACGATTTACCAAACTTAACTTCAATTAAAGCAGCAATATAAGCATATGATAATTCACTATTAAAATATTTAGCCGTTAATTCTAAAGCATTTTCGATATTATTACCTTTAGTTAAAGATAATTTAACTAATTCAAAAAAACGTATAGCTTCCCTTTCATACCTTGCGATATAAATATTTAAAGGCCAGTCTACTAATACCACCCTAAATAAATTATAATACAAAATAGTAATTATTGGTGCATAAAAATAATCTTTTGTTAATATAAATAATAAATATATAAAAAGAAAAAGAGTTGTCAAAAAACGAATACGTGTAAATTTAACATAATTTAATGGTGCATGATAACCTAAGCGATCAATTTTATTTTTAATTTTTGTCATAATCTAACACTCCCTCTCACAATAAAGCGAATGCTTAGAATATATACTAAATATAAAATAATAATCGCAAAAATGATTAGTCTTCCCATTATTGTACTCGTTATATAGAAAAAATATTCATAATTAAAAACTAAATAATTTAAAAAGACAAATAAAGGTATTAAACTTAATAAAACTAAGAACATATACATACCCAAAGTTTTATTAAATACTTTTCTTTCCATTTTACTTTTTTCCAATAAAGTAGTATACGATAAATCAAAACTATCAGAAGTATTACCACCTATATTAGGAATAACATATATATATTCTGCTATAATATTAAATTCTCTTATCTTTGTTCTTTCATAACACCTAACAAAAGCATCATGAATAGATAAACCATATTCTAAATCTCTTTTCATCTTATTAAGTTCTTTATTAACAGAACCTTTTGTCTTATTGATAACTAAATCTAAACTTTGAATAAAACTATTATCTTTTAATAAAGCTAGTAAAATTGTCATAAATTCATAAAAAGATTTTTTTATTTCTTTACGATAATTATTAAATTTTTTATAATGATTAAAAGCTATAAAACCATAACTTAATAAAATTGTCATTACAAAACCAAAAGGAGTTAAAATATAACCATTTAAAATTAATAAAATATCAATACTTAATAAGGTTAAAATACTAAAAACAATTTCACTTATGATAAATTCTAAACCACTTTTATAGTAATTATTAACAATTCCTACATATGGTTCATAATATTTAGCATATTTATTTAGAAAAACAGAATCTCTAAAATAAAAACTTAGATAATTAATAAATTTAATATAATTCATACGATAATGATTAATAATCAAAATGTCTTCATCAGGCGCAATAGAAAAATCTTTTATACGATTTTCATGCTTAATACTCATACGAAAACGTTTAACAATTAAAATTAATAAGATTATTAATAATAGTAAAAATATTTGAAAAAAAGGTATGTTACTAGAAACTAAATTATTATCATTTAATATACTTATCATACCTTTTCACCTCTTATTCAAATATATCTTTTAAATCAATATTATCATGTTGTTTAATACGTTTATATACTTTAGGTACATAATCATATAAAACAAACTCACCTACAACTTCACCATTAGGCGCTAAACCTTTTTGATTAAAAGCAAAAATATCTTTTAAAACAAATTCATGATTTTTATCCATTTTTTCCAATTCACTTATATTAGTTATTTTACGACGACCATCACTTAACTTCTTAATTTGAACAATAATCTCTATAGAACCATTAATATATTCTTTAATAACATTTTCATTTAACTCTGTGCCGTTCATTCCTGCTAAAGTAATTAAACGATTCAAAGCATCACTAGGACTATTGGCATAAATACTAGTTAATACCCCTTCATTTCCTGTATTCATAGCTTGTAATAAATTAAATACTTCGCTACCTGTTAATTCACTAACAATTAAACGATCAGGGCGCATATTTAAAGCATTTAATAATAAATCATGCATCGTGATTTTATTTTCAAGAACATTATTTTGTAAAGCTGTTTCTAGAGAAACAACATGCTTTTTATCTAATTTTAACTCACTAGCTTCTTCCAAAGTAATAATACGTTCATCATCATTAATAAAATTAGCTAAAACATTTAATAATGTTGTCCTTCCACTATTATTACCACCTACTACTAAAATATTAATTTTAGCTTGAACACAAGCTTCTAAAAAACGAGCCATGTAAGGAGTTAACGTTCCTGTACGTAACAAATCTTCGATATCATCCATTTCTTTTTTTAATTTGCGAATAGTAATAATTGGCCCTTTTTTAGATAAAGGTGGAATCATAGCATTAATACGAGCTCCATTTTTTAATCTTGCATCAATCATTGGATGTTCACGATCAATAACTTTACCTATTGGTCTAATCAATTGTTCAATTGTTCTTACAATATGATCAGCATTAATAAAAGAAACTGTTTCGTCTTTAATCAATTTGCCATTTATTTCAACATAAACTTCATTTTCACCATTAACCATAATTTCTGTTATATCATCATCATCCATTAAATCAGTTAAAGGACCATAAGCACTTATTTCATTCATTGTTAAATTATATAAATAATTACGCTCTGTATTAGATAAATCATATCCTTCTATTGATTCACTTATTTGTTTATAAATATAATCTTTAAGTGTTTCATCATCTTCTAATTTATTATCAATTAAATTTTCGATAATCTTAATACGTAATTCATCCAATAATACCTTATTAGGAAAAGCATCATAATCTGCAATATTCTTATAAACAGCTTCTTTTTCATTTACTTCAAATACATCTCTAAACTTCTTCATAACATTCCCCTTCTATTATTTATTGATAACGTAATTCGCTATTTGTTCTAATTTTTTAATATCTTTTTTATGTTTATTAACAAACTTTTTATCTAGTGTCATAACTGAACCGTTTAAAAAATAATAATCAATTCTTTTCTCATATAAACTGTCAGGTAAAATAAAATCAATATTATTTTTTAACATAACTTTCATATCTAAATTAGAAAAACATACTTTCTTATTATCAATCGCTCTATTTAAAACAATATAATAATTATCTTTTTTCATTTTCTTATAGATATGAAGCATTGAACGCATATTTCTTAAACAAACTGGATCTGGTGTAACTAAATATAAAACTTCATCAGTATAATCTAATAAAACAACATTAATATCAGTCATTATATGATTAGTATCAATTAAGATAACATCATATAAAGTTTTGACTCTTTCAATAATTGTACCTATATAACTAGAAGATATTTTGGAAGCCAATCTAGGATCATTAGGACTTGCTAAAACATCAATATTATCTTTATATTTTGTTATATGACTTTCAATTTTATTAATACTACGATTACTTAAGGCTTCATTCAATGTATAAAAGTCTTTTTTAGTCTTTAAATTAAGACTTAAAGCTATGGCGCCTGTATAAACATCCATATCCATAACTAATACTTTTTTATTCATCTTAGCATATATACCAGCTAACCATAGAGTAAATGTTGTCTTTCCAACACCACCCTTTAAAGATGAAATAGTTATAACACGTGCTTTTCTTTTAGTCATAGTACTCCTCTATTCTTTAATATCACTATAATAAATTATATCAAATACTCACTAATAAAACAATAAAATGCTAAAGAAAACGTCAATTTGTCATTTTTCGCATTTTATGATATATTAGAACACGTGGTGAGAGAAAATGTATATCGTACTCAAAAATAAACGTATTAAAATAAAGGACGGTAAGAACTTTTTATATCGTTTAATTGGTTTTATGTTTCGTATTGAACCAATTAAAACAGGATTACGTCTAAAATGTAATAGCATTCATACATTCTTTATGTATCAACCTATTGACGTTGCTATGACAGATGAAAAAAATAAAATATTATATTTGTATCAAAGTTTAAAACCATGGAGCATTATAACACCAAAAGAAGGTGTATGTTATACTTATGAATTTGGTAATAATATGCTTAATGATTACAGTATCAATGATACATTAAAAGTAAAAACAACAGATAAATGATGTGAACCCCAATTGGTAGACATCTAATAAAAGACAATTTGTAAAATTAAAAATCAAGGGCGAACTTTAGTGA
>CALVQV010000027.1 GCA_944358325.1 uncultured Bacilli bacterium | reverse complement strand
TGGAATATCGATGATTATGATTCATTTGAAGAATTTATTGATGCCTATATATATTATTATAATAATGAACGTTTAGCATGTTCGTTGGATTATAAAACCCCAATTCAGTACAAGACCGAATTAGGGTTTTAAAGAAATTCTTTTTTAGTGTCTATTTTTTATTGACTTATTCACACATCTTTTTCGTGTCTACTTTTATCTTACAACTTCAATTATTTTTTATAGTTTAATCTTTTTTCATAATTATTTATATAAAATAAAAACTTACGAACCATTATAGGCACGTAAGTTATATTCAAATGGAGCAGATGAGGAGAGTCGAACTCCCGCCCCAACCTTGGCAAGGTTGCATTCTACCGTTAAACCACATCTGCAAGTGGAGGGCCCAGCCGGATTTGAACCGACGCTCGGGGAGTTGCAGTCCCATGCCTTACCAGCTTGGCTATGGGCCCATCACGTAAATAGATTATATCAAATAATTTTAATCTTTACAACCATTTTATATTTAAAAATATAATTTGATTGTTAAAATAGGTATTATGAGATATAATGTTAATAGTGTCTAGGAGGCTTTTTATGAAAGAAATATTAAAACTGCTTTTAAAAAATAAAGTATGGTTTATTCTTTTTACAATAAATTGGTGTATTATGTCTTTTGTGACAGGATATACTATTTTTACAATTAGTCGTTTAAATGGAATTGAAAATTTTTTACGATTAATTATATCTATTATATTGATAATTGTTTGGCTTTTAATTTGCTTATTTAGTATTCGTAGAATACTTATGTTTAATAATAAAAAAGTTAAAAATAATCATAAAAAATATGTTGTTATAAATATAATTCTTCTTGTTATATCATTATTATATGCCTTTGGATTATATTTTATATCTAATAATGTTGATAGAGTTATGAATAAAATAGGTAATGTTTCATCTACTAAGACAACTTATTCATCAAGTTTAATTGCTTTAAAAGATAATAAAGCTAATAAAATAGAAGAAATAGGAGATTCTAAAATAGGTATTTTAATAGATGAAAAAAGTTATGAAGGGTATATAATTCCTCAAGAAGTGTTAGATGAATTAAATATTGAAAATGAATTAGAATTATACAATAATTATATTGATGCTTTGGCATCTTTGTATAAGGGTGAAATAGAGTATATTTTTGTACCTACTAATTATAGTGTTTTATTTTCATCAATTGAAGGTTATGAAGATTTAAAGAGTGATACTAAAATTCTTTATACTAAAACTAAAGAAGTTAATAGTTCAATTACCGTTAATAGTAAAGGAACTCTTGATGAACCATTTACTGTTTTATTAATGGGTGTTGATTCAGAACTAGAAAATATTAAGGGAGCATCTTTTAATGGTGATTCACTTATGTTGATAACATTTAATCCTGATACTTTAAATTCGACAATTTTAAGTATTCCACGTGATACATATACAAATATAACTTGTATGGCTAGACAACGTAAAAATAAAATTACACATGCTGCTTGGCAAGGTGAAAGTTGTATGATTGATACAATTGAAGAATTAACTGATGTTCAAATTGATTATTATGTAAAGATTAATTTTAAAGGTGTAGTTAATTTAGTTGATGCTGTTGGTGGTGTTGAAGTTGATGTTCCATATGCCTTTTGTGAACAAAATTCTGATCGTGCATGGGGAGAATATACTGTTTTTGTTGAAAAAGGATATCAAACTTTAAATGGTGAACAAGCTTTAGCATTTGCTCGTAATCGTCATACATGGCCAGATAAGTGTGGACCAAAATATAGTAATTATGTAAGTAATGACTTTATAAGGGGTCAAAATCAACAAACAGTAGTTAAAGCTTTATTAAATAAATTAAAAAATGTACGTGATTTAAATACTCTATATGATATATTAGATACTATTAGTAATAGTATGGAAACCAATATGAGTACTAATGAAATATTATCTTTATATAATATAGGCAAAAAAGCGTTAGCGCAAAATAGCAGTGCGGCAGTTGAGGATATTATTAATATTCAAAGATTATATTTAAGCGGTTATGATCAATATATATATGATTATGATCAATATAATGGTTCAGGAACAAGACTTAATTTATATAATTATGTTCCATATAAAGGAAGTATTGAAGATATAAGCAATGCTATGAAAGTTAATCTTGGTTTGCTAGAACAAACAGTAATTAAAGAATTTGAATTTGATGTAGATAATGAATATGAAGAAACAGTAATTGGCAAAGGTAAATATAATGAAGCTGGCATTGCTCTTTTAAGTAACTTAGTTGGAATGACTGAAAGTGAAGCAAGATCATATGCTACTAAAAATGGTTTAAAAATTAAGGTAAATTATGTTAGTGCTACTAATTCTAGTCAAAAAAAGGGAATTGTAGTTGATCAAGATATTCCTGCTAAAGCTGATTTAGAATATATTCATACAGTAACTATTGATGTTATTAATAAAGAATATAGTTCTGAAAGTGATAATGATATAGATTGTTCATTAGAGGAAAATAAAGATAGTACTAGTTGTGCTGTAAAAACATTTATTGGTTCAACTATTGATTATACTAAAAAGTGGTTTAGTAAATATGATATCTTAGTAGAATATATCGAAATAAAAGAAGATGACGAAGAATATGATAGTGAAAAAGCTGGTAAAGTAGTAAAACAAAGTGCTACATCAGGCTCACTATATGACTATCTTGGAACAGGTAAAAAATTTACGATAACTTATATGGCTAAAAGTAGCGAAGAATAAAACATCATTTTTGATGTTTTTTTTCGACTAAAAGTATTTTATCAAAATACTTTGTGTGGTAAACTATATGGTGTGGGGTGGTAATTTATGAAACATGCTGTTTTACCAGCAGATACTTATGTTGTTATTAATAAAACAATATTATCTGATCAAGATCGTAAATTACTAACTATGTTATATCAACCAATACTTGGAAATATTGCTATTAGCCTATATTTCACATTATGGTCTTATTTAGATAAAAGTGAATTAATATCTAAAGAATGGACCCATCATCATTTAATGACTAGCATGCGTCTAAAACTAACAGATATTGAAGAAGCAAGAGAAAAATTAGAAGCTGTAGGACTTATCAAAACATATTATAAAAAAAATCATGTTAATCACTTTGTATATGTAATGTATTCACCACTTTCTGTTAGTGAATTTCTAAAAAATCCTATTTTATCTACTAGTCTATATAATAATGTTGGTGATACTGAATACAAAAACATTATTGAATACTTTAAAATACCACATTTAAATTTAAAAGATTATGAAGATATAAGTTGCAAATTTGATGAAGTGTTTGAAGTAGTACCAGATAGCAATCTAGATAATTTATTAATAGATATTAAAAGAAAAAATATTTCTAACTTACAACTAGTAAGTAAAATAGATATTGAAAGTGTTGTTAGTTTAATACCAGATGAATTATTAAATAAAAATAGTATTACTAATGATACTAAAGATTTAATTTATAAATTAGCTTTTGTTTATGACTTAAGTGAAGATGATATGAGTGAATTAATTAGAAACAGTATTAATGAACGTAAAATTATTAACAAAGAATTACTTCGTAAAAATGCAAAAAATTATTATCAATTTGAAAATAGTGGTAAATTGCCAAGTCTAGTATATCGTAAACAACCTGAATATTTACGTAAACCATTAGGTGATAATAGCCCACGAGCTAAAATAATTTATCAATTTGAAACAACAAGCCCATATGATTTATTAGTTAGAAAATATAAAGGTGCTAAATTAACGAAGAACGATAAAGAAGTTTTAGCTATGTTAGCAATTGATATGAATTTAAAGCCTGGCGTTATTAATGTTTTACTTGATTATGTTTTGAAGATTAATGATAATAAATTAACGAAAAATTTTGTTGAAACAATTGCTAGTCAATGGAAAATGGCTGGTATTGAGACTGTAACTGATGCGATGGCTATAGCGGAAAAAGAATACAAAAAACGTAAACAACCACAAGTTTCAACTAAAACTAAAAAAGAAGTTAGCAAACCAGCTTGGTTTGGTGAACATGTTGAAGCTACAAAAGCAAGTGATGAAGAAATATTAGAAATTGAATCTATCCTTAGTAATTTTGAGTAGGTGAATTATGAAAAAAATAGATGAAACAAACTTATTTAGAAAAGATCCTAAAATAGAACAACAATTAAGAAAAGAGTTTAATCAAGCACTTGAGAATGAAGAATTTCGTCTGCTTGTAACTAAATTACATTTAAAAGAAGATGTACTTATGAAATATACTTCTAGTTTAGAAGATGCATGCAGTGAATTTTCTAATTGTTTAAAATGTAAAGGATTAATTGAATGCAAAAATAAACTTAATGGTTTTGCTTATCTTCCTTCTAATCAAAATGGTAATATTGTATTTGAATATAAAGCTTGTAAATATCGTAAAGACGTAGATAAGAAAAATAAATATAAAAATAATGTTTATTTATTTAATACTCCTAAAGAACTTAAAAATGCAAAAATGCGTGATATATATAAAGAAGATAAAAAACGTTACGAAACTATTAAATGGTTAACCAATTTTATAAAAACTTATAATTCAAATGAAACTCAAAAAGGTTTATATCTACATGGTAATTTTGGGTGTGGTAAAACTTATTTAGTAGCAGCAACTTTTAATGAGCTTGCAAAAGAAGGTATTAAAAGTGCAATTGTTTTTTGGCCTGAATTTTTAAGAAACTTAAAAGCTAATTTTAATGGTAATTTTAATGAAATGTATGAAAGTGTTAAAAAAATTCCATTACTCTTAATAGATGATATTGGTGCTGAAAATACAACAGCGTGGGGAAGAGATGAGATTTTTTGTCCTTTGATTCAATATCGTATGGAAGAAGGATTAACAACATTTTTTACTTCCAATTTAAATATTAAAGAATTAGAAGAACATTTCAGTATTAGTAAAGATAGTGTTGATCATGTTAAAGCTGGTCGCATTATTTCAAGAATTATCCAATTAACTGATGATATAGAAATGATTAGTCAAAATTTAAGAAAGTAGAGGAGAAGGCAAAGCATGAATGAACGTTTTATAATGTTAGAGTATTTATTAAAAGGTAAAAAAGGTGGAAGTTTTCAAGAATTAAGGCAATCTTTGCAAATATCAACTGATGAAGAACTGATGCAATTATTGATATTATATTTAGATAATACAATTGAAAATTTTAATTACAATACATTGTATCAAAAAAACAAAATATTAAAAAAAGTTATGAATTACATTGATTATGATAAATCAAAACTATCTATAAATGATCATGCCTATAAAATGTTATATCGTGATTTACAAACAATTAAAGAAAAAACAGAAGCATTACTTAATGGTCCTAAGAAAGTTTATAATCCTAAGGATGCTTTAAAAAATACAAAGCTATTAATACGAATAATTGAAAGAATAGATGATATAAATCTAGATTTAGAAAAAAGAGATATGGCCGATTTACAACGTAATATCGAAATGTATCATTTTATTCGTGAATTATTAGATAATAAAAATGCTTATCAATTTATTCATAAAATAGTTTGTGATAATCCTAGTATCGTTAATGTAAAAGATAATGATGATAAATATTTAATAGAAGATGTTTTTAGAAAATTTGTTAATTCTTTTGAACAAGGTAGTGATTATCAAGAAAAACTTTATTATGAAAAAGTTTTAAAATTATTTTTAAATAATGCTAATTTTAAAGTTGATATTTTAAGATTACAATCTTTCTTTAATAAAAAAATATATAGGATGTTAGAACATGAAAATAATAATTCATTTGAGAAAAAAGGAGAATTATATTTAATTAAAGAAATTAATGATATTTTAATGTACAAGAAAAAAGAACAACGTGATTTTGAAATAGCCAAAGAAAATTTAAGAACAAAATATCAATTAAAATATGATTTTGATGAAAAAGAAAATAATGAATTGAATTTCTTAATAAAACCTAATAATTTGGAATATCAAGATCAACGTAATTTAAATATTATAACTATGGATAGTCCTAAAACTAATTGTTTTGAAGATGCTATTTATTTAGATGAAACTAATGATGGTTATCTTTTTAGATTATATAGTAGTGATGTTAATGCTTTTGTTTTTGAAAACTTTTTCTTAGAAAGAAGAGCATTTAATAATGCTAGAATGTATTTTTTACCCGATAATGTCATAAAAGACTATTTATCACTTACTAAAGGTAGAGATGCATATACAATATGTCATGAATTTCATTTAGATAAAAACTATGATGTGAAATCATTTAATGCTTATCGTGCTTTAATAAATGTTAAAGAAAATTACAAATATGAAGATATTAATGATAAATTAAAAGCAGGTAATAAACAAATTGAAGACATATATGTATTTACAAATAATATTGCATGTAAAAGAAATAATCAATTTTTGAAAACAAAAGATGAATGCAGAAAACAATTATTAGAAGTTGGTAACTATAATGTTGCTGGTAATATGATTCGTGAATGTTCTATGTTTGTTAATTACTATATTGCTAATAATTTAAATTTACCATTTATATGTCGTAAACGTTCATTCTTAGAAGAAGTTATTAAAGATAAAATAAATACATGTTTTACTAGTGAAAAAAGAAAACAGGATATTAATTTATCTATAAAAGATGTAAAAGCAAAGAATATGTATTATGCTAATAATGATAATCAAAAATATGCTGATTTTTGTTCACCGATTAGAAAAGGTGATTCACTTTGGAATGAAAGAGTTCTATTAAATATGTACAATAAAGATAAAATACAAGAATATTATGAAAAATTAGGATATGCTTGTGATAAACTTAATGATAAATTAGAACGTACTAATGAATATGAAAAAGAAGTAAAAATACTTGCTAAAAATTTTAAAAATAAAGTTGACAAAATATAAGTTAAAGAATACAATAGTAGTGTATTTTAAAAGTTTTGATTAGGACATGGTTTTTATTAAATCTTTATAAAGCGAATTTGGGATGGTGTAAGCCAAAGATAAAGAAAATAAAAATTACTACCTATGAACTGACATCGAAAGATGTTCCGGTAAAACCGTTATTTAATTAAGAACCAATTAGGATGGTACCGCGTGTAATTCGCTCCTTAATATATATTAAGGAGTTTTTTTGTTATAGGGAGAGAAAAAATGAAAGAAAAAATTACAATGAAAAACTTTTTAACAAATTATATTGGACTTCAAGAAAGTGATGCTACTAAATTGTCACAATTGACGCACAAACAACTTAAATTTTTTGCTTTGCCTGGTGTTAAGGCAATACCATTTGAAATAGCAGAAACTTTAGGTAGGGATGGTTCTGCATTGTGGGTAATTGACAATAAAAAAAATGTAGCTACTTATGAAAATCCATATAAAAAAATTGAAAAAATAAATTACGTAACAATGTTTGACATTGAGAAAGAAGAGGTAAATAGTTATGGTAAATATAAAAGAAAACGAAAAACTGAGCATCCTAAATCATAGTTGTGCTCATCTTTTAGCGCAAGCTGTAAAGCATTTATATCCTAATGCTAAATTTTGGGTAGGTCCTGTTATTAATGAAGGATTTTATTATGATATTGATTTAGGTGATGATGTTATAAAAGAAGAAGATCTACCTAAAATTGAAAAAGAGATGAAAAAAATAAGTAAAGATGGTAAAAAGATTATTCGTCATGAAATTAGTCGAAAAGAAGCTTTAGAACAATTTAAAGATGATCCATATAAAATTGATTTAATTAATAATATGGAAGAAGATACTGTAATTTCTATGTATACACAAGGAGATTTTACTGATCTTTGTCGTGGACCACATGTTGAAACAGTAAAACAAATTAAATATTTTAAATTATTAAAAGTAAGTGGAGCTTATTTTAAAGGTGACGCTAATAATAAAATGCTTCAAAGAATTTATGGTATTTGTTTTGAAACAGAAGAAGATTTAAATAATCATCTAGAATTTTTAGAAGAAGCCAAAAGACGTGACCATAAAAAATTAGGACGTGAACTTGAATTATTTATGTTTAGTGAATATGGTCCAGGTTTTCCATTTTGGTTACCAAAAGGTATGATATTAAGAAATGTTTTAGAAAACTTTTGGTATGAAGAACACACAAAAGAAGATTATAAATTTATCAAAACACCTATTATGTTAAATCGTGATTTGTGGGAATTATCAGGACATTGGGCTAATTATAAAGAAAATATGTATACATCTACAATAGATGAAAAAGAATTTGCTATTAAACCGATGAATTGTCCTGGTGGAATGTTAGTTTATAAAAATAAATTACATTCATATAAAGATCTACCAGAACGTGTTGGAGAATTAGGTTTAGTTCATCGTCATGAAGCAAGTGGAGCTTTAAATGGTTTATTTAGAGTACGTACTTTTACACAAGATGATGCTCATATTTTTATGACAGAAGATCAAATTGAAAGTGAAATTATTCGTTTAATTAATTTTATTGATAGAGTATATAAATTATTTAATCTTCCTTATGATATTGAATTATCAACAAGACCAGAAGAAAAATATATTGGGTCAATTGAAATATGGGATAAAGCTGAAAGTGCTTTAAAACGTGCTTGTGAAGCTTCAGGACACGATTGTAGTATTAATCCTGGTGATGGTGCCTTCTATGGACCAAAATTGGATTTTCATGTTAAAGATTCTCTAGGTCGTGTATGGCAATGTGGAACTATTCAACTAGATTTCAACTTACCAGAAAGATTTGATTGTACTTATGTAGCAAGTGATGGAACTAAAAAACGTCCTGTTATGTTACATCGTGTTATTTTTGGATCTGTTGAAAGATTCATTGGTATTATTACTGAACACTTTGCTGGTGCTTTCCCAACTTGGTTAGCTCCTGTTCAAGTAAAAATTATTCCTGTTAATAATGAATATCATCTAGAATATGCTAAAGAAATAAAAGAATTATTACAAAATAACAATATAAGAGTTGAATTAGATGATCGTGATGAAAAATTAAGTTATCGTATGCGTGAAAGTCAAACTCATAAAATTCCATATACTCTAATCTTAGGAGATAAAGAAAGAGATAATAAAACAATCAGTTATCGTAAATTTGGTAGTACTGATACTACAACCCTAGGAAAAGAAGAATTTATGGAAATGTTAAGTAAAGAAATCGAAAATAAAAGTCTTTAATGACTTTTATTTTTTTTAATATTTGTTATAATTAATATGATAGGTGATTGTATGGAAGAAATGCTTTACGAACGAGAAAAGAAATTAATATCTTTTTTAGAACAAAAAAAAGATATTATTCACTATATTTTTATTAGAGGTAATAAACAAGCAGTAGATCGTATTGAAGATATAATTAGAAATGAAATAAGACAATTTCATGTTCCAACTGATGAAATATTAGATATTATTACTAGATATAGCATGTATGGTGAATATCGTTATAACCATTATTTTAATAATAGAGTACAAGAATATGAAGTGAATATAAAAGATAACAATATAAATGACATATTGTTAGAAGAAGAAAATTTTATTGAAACAGAAATAAGAAATAAAATTTTAGATAATAGTGCATTCAGTGATTATGATGGCCTAGCTACTATTAGGGAAATAAAAGAAAGTAATAAAGATATTATTAATATAATTAAAAATAACAAAGAAATTGGAAACGTTGAAATAGCAGATGCAAATAAAAAAACATCAGACGACATAGATTTTATGAATATTTTTGCTGCTACAGAAAAACTAGAAAAAGTAAATAAAGAAACTATTCAAAAACCATCAGAAGAAATAAACTTAGAGAATGCTCATGTTGATTATATGGAAAAGTTAAATGTAAATGATAATAAAGATAAGGAGGACTGGTTACCTGATGCACGTGAAATATTTAAATACTAAAAATAAAGATAAAGATAAAGGTTTTACTCTAGTTGAACTATTAGCAGTTTTAATTGTTATGGGAATTATTGCTTTATTAGTTGTACCAAATATAAGTAAAACAATTAGTAACTCCGAAGAAAGTGCAATGAATAAATCATTAGAATCATTGGTATCAGCAGCTGATAATTACTATAATATGAACGTTTTTGAAGTACCACCTTATGGAAGTCCATTAGAATTTAAAGATATAAATTTATTAGTTAAGGAAGGTTATGCAAGTAATATTCCTGATAATACACAAGGTATATTCTTTTTAGTATATACATCACATGATGTATATAGAAAAGAAGTAATATTATCTAGTGGTAATAAATATTATAGTTCAATTAAAAATTTAGAGTCTAATTGTTCTTTATATCAAGACTTATGTTCATCTAATTATAAATCTTATTATGAAAAAGAATGTGTTTGTCCTTAAACATTCTTTTTTTGTTCTAAAAAATGATTATTGTAAATATAATCTAATAGATATTTAGGAGGAAATTATGATAAATAAAAAAGGACTTTGGTTTTTAACATTATTTAGTTTAATATTAGTATTAAGTGTGTATTATGTAACTCTACCAGAAGAATTAATTTTAACTAATGCAACCAATAATACCGAAAATGAAAGTACAGTCAATATTGAAGAAAAAAGTGCTTTAGAAAGTTTAAGAATTGAAAGTGATGCTGATTTAGAAGTAGCAATGAAAGAATTACAAGAAATATTAACAAATGTTGATAGTTCTATGGAAGAAAAAAATAGTGCTTTTGAACAGATGAAAGAATTAAACGAAAATAGAGGCGTTGAACAAAGCTTAGAAAAAAAATTACAAGAAACATATAAATTAGAAACATTTGTAAAAATAAATGGTAGTGATATTCAAGTTGTTGTAAGCAGTAGTGAACATGATAAAACTTTAGCTAACAATATTATGCGAACTATTCAAGAAAATTTTGATACTAAAAAATATGTTTCTGTAAAATTTCAAGGTTAGATATAATTAAACTTTTTCCCACACTAAAATAACAATTATGCATAAAATAATATGAGCAAGTATTAACCACCCAACTTAGAAAGTGAGGGAAAATGAAAAGTATATTAACAAAGCGTGAAAAAGAAGTTTTTGTCTTGCTTATTAAGAATAAGACAACAAAAGAAATTGCAAATAAATTAGGAATAAGTGAAAAAACAGTTAGAAATCATATCAGTAATGCTATGCAAAAATTAGGTGTTAAAGGTAGAGCAGGTGCTGTTGTAGAATTACTAAAACTTGGAGAAATTTCTTTATAGATTGCATATTAATGCAATCTTTTTCATACTCTTAATTAGAGGTGTTATATGATCAAAAAACTCATAACTAAAAAAGTATTAATTACATCAGCTGCTATTTTTGCTTTATCATTAATTTATGCCATGCCTAACTATAATTACGAAAAAATAGAACCAGAACAAGAACTAGAATATGTTGATAGTGAAGTTATTAAAAGTAAAATATATCTGCTTAATAAAGATGATATGTTAGGAAGAACAGAAGTTATTGTTAGTAGTGATGATATTGAAACAAAAGCTAAAGAATTATTAGAAATTCTTATAAATGGTGGTTCTGGTGAAAGTAAAATACCTAATGGCTTTAAAGGAATATTGCCTAGTGAAACTAAAATTAATACTATAGAATATGATAACAATATTTTAAAAGTTGATTTTTCTAAAGAATTATTAGATGTTAAAGCTGAATATGAAGAAAAAGTAATTGAGGCTATTGTTTATACTTTAACAAGTATTAATGATGTTAAGCAAATCATCATTTATGTTGATGGAGATATTTTAAACAAATTACCACAAACAGGTAAAGTTATACCACCAATATTAGATCGTAATTTTGGTATAAATAAACAATACAAATTAACAAGTACTAATAATATTAAACAAGTAACAGTTTATTATATTGATAAATATAATGATAATTATTATTATGTACCAGTTACTAAATATTTAAATGATGAAAGAGAAAGTATTCAAATAGTTATTGATGAACTTACAAGTTCTAATTTATCTAATCCTAACTTGATGAGTTTTTTAAATGACAATACAAAATTATTAGCAGTCGAACAAATGGATAATATTTTAACACTTGATTTTAATAATTATATTTTTGATGATATTGAAAATAAAGATATTTTAGAAGAAGTTTTATATACCATTTCATTATCAGTGGGCGATAATTATGATGTAGATAGTGTTGTTTTTACTAATAATAATGAAGAAATAACACAAATCACAATTAAAACACTTGAATAATAAAAAAAAATATTGTATAATTTACTTGTTCCTTTGGAATAAGTACTGTCCTGGTAGCTCAGCTGGATAGAGCAATGCCCTTCTAAGGCATCGGTCGGGGGTTCGAATCTCTCCCAGGACACCATTTATAAAATTACCATCATTTGATGGTTTTTTTATTATCTAATTATGCTATAATAAATATATGCCGTAATAGTATAATGGTATTACGAGGCCATGGTAAGGCTTTAATCGGTGTTCAATTCACCGTTACGGCACCATAACTGCTGGTTTAGTTTAATGGTAAAACAAATCCCTCGTAATGATTAGATGTAAGTTCGATTCTTACCTCCAGCACCAGATTGATAATTACTCGAACTAACAAGTTAATGTATAGAAGAACTTGAAAAAAGTTCATTTTCATGCTATTATTAGTATGTAAGCAAGAAAACTTGCATAAAATAAAAAGGGAACATTCAGTTTTTCCCAGTTGAATGTCTACCCAATTAATGTGCAGACATTTAATTCATTATTGATGAATTAAGTGTCATTTTTTTATTACTACTATCATAATGATAAGGAGAAATAAAATGATAGCAATGAGCTTAAGAACTTTTATAATAAAAGTCTTAGTTTTCATCTTTATCAAACCTCCTCTCTATAAAGATTAGAGGTAGACACTCAACAACTGATATTCCCTATAAAAAGTATACTATTAGATGTATTAAAAAACAAGCGAACAAGAATTAATTTTGATAGAATTTCAAAAATGTGTGTTATAATTTAAATAGTGATTGCTTCTTATATTAAATTGTTAATAAGTTGTAGATAACTTTCCCAATGGCACCAGATTGATAATTACTCGAACTTACGAGTTATATATAGAGAACTTGCCAAAAGTTCTTTTTTGTGTTATTATGAATATGTCAAGGGAACTTGAATAAAATAAAAAAGAGGAACATTTAATTCTGTAAGTGAATGTCGCCTCTAAAAATTTAGGGTTGACACTCAATCAGAGATGAGAGAGTGTCATATTTTTATTGCTATTACCAATAAGGTAAGGAGTAATAAAATGATAGCAATAAGACGAAGGACTTTTATTATAAAAGTTCTTTTCTTCATTTCTATCCCTCCTTTCTTTCTCAAGATTGGAGGACGACACTCACATCAAATGTTCCTGTTAGAATTATATAATAAATGACTTCATAAAACAAGCGAACAAGAAATATTTTTGATAAAACTTCAATTTCAAAAGTAAATTGATATTTAAAATATAATTATACAATTTAGTATGTCACAAGATTTAGTCAAGGACG
>CALVQV010000026.1 GCA_944358325.1 uncultured Bacilli bacterium | reverse complement strand
TAAAGATTTTATCTCGCATATTCATTATACATCATTTTTAGAAAAAATAAAAGACCATTGACTTTGTCAACAGTCTGTAAAAAGACTATAAATTTTATAGTCTTTTTTGTATTCAACCAATAGTTTGTTGTTTTTTTGAAAAAACTTTTTTATAATGAAACTAGAAAGAGGGGATTTAATGAAAAAACAAACTATGGGCTCACTTATTGCGGAAATAAGAAAAGAAAAAGGTATGACGCAAAAAGATTTAGCAGATAAATTGAATATAACTGATAGAGCTATATCAAAATGGGAAAGGGATATATGTTGTCCAGATATATCCATATTAGAAGATTTATCTAATATTTTGGGTATTTCTATTTCGCAATTAATTAGTGGTAATAGAGATACTAAAAAGATTGATGAACAACAAATCATTAACTATACTAAAATGAATATCAGAGATAAAATAATTAATATTTTAAATTATATTTTATTAATCATACCTATTATTATTTTAATGTTTTTATTAATTAGTAATTTTATAATTGCAAATAATTTTCAAAATATATACAAAAATATTTATTATGATAGCGAGCATGTAGAATTAATTACTAGTGTTAATGAAAAGATGAATTTAATTTTAACTAATCAAGGTAAATATAATGCTGAAGATTATCAAAATATAAAAAATAGAATTAATTTATTACAAAATATTTTACCAATAAAAGATGATGAAAAAATCTTATCTACTAATAAATATAATTATGATGAGATTATTGCTTATTTAAATATAAATAATGACTCTAGCATGGTACTTCAAATGTCTAGTGATTTAAAAATTTATAATATGATAGCTAAATATGATTTAGGTGTCATTGATAATATAGCGGATAATTCCATGTTATATGACCTTTATAGTGACTATAAAATGTATTTAGACCATTTTAAAGCTCATGTCGGTTTTTATAATTATCATTTTTCTAAAGGTGATGTAGCATATAATCTATATTCATTGGTACAAATAAAATATTCATTTTATGATAAGCTTTTAGATGATATTATTAAGGCAGGTGATATTAATGGCTAAAAATATTTGCAAATTATTATTTATCATTATTGTGGTTCTTTTATCATTAGTTACATTAATTAATGATTTAATTCCAGAGTTTTCTGTATTTTTAATTTTAATGCTTATAATGATTATGCCAGCTTTACTTATATGTCTACTATATAACTATAGAAAATATAAAAAATACTTACCTGTGATATTAATTTCTTTGGGCATATTAACTGCTATCTTAATCTTTTTTAGTATTTCCAAATCATATGTTACAGGAAGTGGTAATCAATATACATATATAGAATATGATTTTGCAACAGATACTTTTTTTACATCTTTATATTTTATTTGTATAACTACTTTGTTATTTATTAATGTTTATGATTTTATTAATGATATTAAATGTCGCAGTGATATATTATTACTTATTATTTTAGGAAGTAATATTTTAATTCATTTAAATTACTTTTTAAATCATCGTATTCAAGATATACCAGACTATTTAGATAAAAACTATTTAAATCAAAATTATGGTTTATATGCTTGCATGTTTTTCTGTATTATTATTTATAAAATTATTAATCACAACAAAAAGACTATGTTAAATTCCTAACATAGTCTCTTTTATTTTTTTATCTATAATATATTTATCAAATTCTTTAATAAGATTTAAATATTCATCTTTAGGTATTAAAAAAGTATAAGTAATATTTAAGTCATATTGTTTGATTGGCTCATATTTTTTTAATAAATAATCTAAATATTTTGCATTTTCGTAAGTTACTAGTAAAGTTACTTCATAACCTGCTACTAAAGTTATTAAATTAGCATTCTCTAAAGTCGTTGTAACAGCTTTACTATATGCTCTAACTAAACCACCAGCACCTAATTTAATTCCACCAAAATATCTTATAACCACACATAAAATATGATTTAAATTATTTTGTTCTAAAACATTTAAAATAGGCATGCCAGCTGTACCGCTAGGTTCACCATCATCACTACATTTTTTATAATTATCTAAAATATAAGCATAACAATAGTGCGTAGCATCTTTATATTCTTTTTTTATTTCCTCTAACTTAGTATCAATACTATCTAGACTATCTATTCTTGTTATAACAGCATAAAATTTTGATTTTTGAATTTCATATAAAGTTTTAATTTCTTCTTTAATTGATAACATAAAATCACCAATCTTATTATAACCTACTTTTTTATCTTTTAAAATAATTTTTGTGATATAATGATATTGCTTGGAGGTGCCGGATGGAAACAAAAGAACATATAAAGAAAAAATTAAGTTTAGTGCCTAATTTACCAGGTTGTTACTTAATGAAAAATAGAGATGGTGTTATTATTTATGTTGGTAAAGCTAAAAAATTAAAAAACCGCTTAAGTTCTTATTTTCGTGGTACTCACTTTGGTAAAACCGCTAAGTTAGTTAGTGAAATAGTTGATTTTGATTATGTCGTAGTATCAAGTGAAACAGAAAGTTTTATTTTGGAATTAAATTTAATCAAAGAACATGATCCTAAATATAATATTTTATTGCGTGATGATAAAAGTTATCCTTATATTGAACTTACTAATGAGAAAGTTCCTCGTCTTTTAGTTGTTCGTAATATTAATCGTAAAAGAAAAAATGTAACTCGTCTTTATGGACCATATCCTAATGTTAGTGCAGCTCGCCAAACTGTTAATTTATTAAATAGAATGTATCCTTTGCGTAAATGTAAAACATATAATAAAAAACCTTGTTTATACTATCATATAGGTCAATGTTTGGGTTATTGTACTAATAAAGTTGATCCTGTTTTAATTAAAGAAATGGAAGCTGAAATAATTGAATTTTTACGTGGTAATCATACTTTAATAACCAAAAGAATTGAAACGGAAATGTTTGAAGCTAGTTCGAAATTAAATTTTGAAAAAGCAAAAGAATTAAAAGAATTATTAGATTACATCAATATTACTTTAGTGCGTCAAGAAGTAGAAGTTAGAGATAATGTTGATCGTGATGTTTTTGGTTATGCCATTATGAAAGGATATCTTAGTATTGAGTGCTTTTTTATTCGTGGTGGGAAGATTGTTGAAAAGCATTCTAAAATAATACCAATGATTGATGAAGTAGAAGAAGAATTAACACGTTATATTGGTAAATTTTATGAAAAAGATGTTTTACTTCCAAAAGAAATTTTAGTACCTAATATTGTTGATACTAATTTATTAAGTGATTTCTTAAAAGTAAAAGTAATCGCGCCTATTAAAGGTGTTAAAAAGAATATTGTTGATATGGCTAACAACAATGCTTTAATAACGATTGAAAATGAATTTACTTTAATTACAAGAGATGAAGAAAGAACAGTTAAAGCTAATGATGAATTAAGAGAAATACTTAGTATGGATAAATTAGATCGTATTGAAATATTTGATAACTCTAATTTATTTGGTAGTTTTAATGTTTCGGGGATGGTTGTTTTTATTGATGGTAAACCTAGTAAAAATGATTATCGCAAGTTTAAAATTACTTTAGATAAAAATGATGATTATGGAACAATGAAAGAAGTTATTTATCGTCGTTATTTTAGGGTTTTAAGAGATAAATTAGTTCGCCCTGATTTAATTATTGTCGATGGTGGTATAGGGCAAATGCATATTGCTCGTGAAGTTTTAAGTAGTTTGGGAATGAATATTCCTGTAATTGGGTTAAAAAAAGATAATAAGCATGCAACAAATGCCTTATTAACAGGAGATCCTATTTTTGAAATACCAATTGATAAGCAAAGTAATTTATTTCACTACCTAGAGCGTATGCAAGATGAAGTTCATAATTTTACTATTAATTATCATAAACAAATAAGAAGTAAAGGTAGATTAGAAAGTGTATTAGATAATGTATCTGGTATAGGTGAAGTAAGAAAAAAAGAATTATTAAAAAAATATCATACAATCAATAAAATTATTAGTGCTCCAGATAGTGAATTAAAAGAGATAATACCTGAAAGTGTTATTCCTAATTTAAAAGAATTTTTAATTAATTTAAAAAAGTAATATTTTGATAATTAGTTAATATAATGTAGTGTAACAGGATTGTTACATGTGGGAACTATTTATTAGTTCCTTTAATTTGACAAAAATAAAAAAACACTATATTATATAGCACGACATGGAGGAAAATATGAAAATAAATTATAAGTATCAAAGAACAACTGAGCTTTTAAATTTAGTACATGAAGCAAGAATAATTTATGCTGATATATTATTAACAGATAGAACAAAGAAATCTTTAGTTATAAATAAAAAGTGTTCAACTAAACAATTATATAGTGGTAAATATCCCAAAAATATAAATGAAGAAGAAAAAAATAGATATTTAGAATCTTTAAATATACAAATAGAAGAAATAAAAAAACAATTAATAAGAAGATAAAAGCAAGCCAAAACTTGCTTTTTATGTTAAAATAATGTTGGTGATGTTATGGCAAAAATACATGTTATGGATGAAATACTAGCGAATAAAATAGCAGCTGGAGAAGTTGTTGAAAAATGTGCTAGTGTTGTTAAAGAATTAGTTGAAAATAGTATTGATGCGGGAAGTACCGAAATTAAAGTTGAATTAAAAGAAGCGGGTACTAAAGAAATAAAAGTAGTTGATAATGGAATAGGTATGGATAAAGAAGATGCCGTTACTGCTTTTGCACGTCATGCTACAAGTAAAATTATTGATGAAGATGACTTATTTAATATAACAACTCTAGGATTCCGTGGTGAAGCTTTAGCGTCTATTGCCTCTGTTTCTAAAGTAGTTTTACTTACTAGTACGGGTAATGTTGGTACTAAAGTTGTAATTAATGGTGGTAAATTAGAAGAAAATGTTCCTTTTGAAACTATTAAAGGTACAAGTATTACGGTAAGTGATCTATTTTATAATACTCCAGCCCGTTTAAAGCATATGAAAAGTTTATATACTGAGCTTGCTAATATCGTTGATTATATGAATAAAATTGCTTTATCGCATACGGATATTCGTTTTACGTTAATTAATAATGGTAATGTTTTATTAAAAACAGATGGTAGTTCTAATATGTTAAAAGTAATCCATAGTATTTTTGGTTATGATGTAACTAAAAAAATGCTTGCTTTAAAAGGTGAAAATGATGACTATATAGTAGAGGGATATACATCATTACCAGAAGTTCATCGTTCTAATAAAAATGGTATTATTACGCTTGTTAATGGTCGTGTTGTCCATAATACTCAAATAATTCGAACTATTAATGATAGTTATCATTCATATAAGCCTGATAATCGTTATCCTATTACTATTTTAAATATAACTGTCGATCCTCATATAATTGATGTAAACATCCATCCAACTAAAATGGATATTAAATTTAGTAAAATTGAAGAACTATGTTTACTAATTACTAATATAATACATGATGTTATAAGTACTAAAACCCTTATTCCAGAAATAGAAGTTAAAGATGAAGAGCCATTAGTTAATAGTGATATTGTTTATGAAAAACCTAAATATGTTGAACAAACACTAGATTTAAGTAGAGTAGAAGAAAAAGAGGAAGCGAAAGTAGAAACTTTATTTAAAGAAATAGATGAACCTATTAAGTTAGAAATAAGAGAAAGACTTCCTGAATTATATCCAATAGGCCTAGTTCATGGGACATATATTATTTGTGAAAATGAAATAGGAATGTATTTAATTGATCAACATGCGGCTAAAGAAAGAATTAATTATGAAAAAGTATTAAATGCTTTAGCAAATCCTGTTCATGAGGTAACAAGTCTTTTATTTCCAGTTACGATTGAATTATCCAATAATGAATATATCGTTTTAAAACAAAATATGAATATCCTTACAGATATGGGATTTAAAATTGAAGAATTTGGTATTAATTCCATTATTGTTAAAGAACATCCAACATGGTTACCAGTTGGTAATGAAGATTTAGCTATTCGTAAAGTTGTTGAAATGGTTGTTAATTTAGAGCATAACTTTAAATTAGAACGTTTTCGTGATTCTCTAGCTGCTTTGATGGCTTGTAAGATGAGTATAAAAGCCAATACTATGATAACTAAGGAAGAAATGGAACATTTAATTGATGATTTGCGCCAATGTAATAATCCTTTTAATTGTCCTCATGGTAGACCAACTTTAGTTAAATTTACTAACTATGATTTAGAAAAATTATTTAAGCGTAGTGGTTTTTAATTTGACAAAATTATAAAATTTGTTAATATATGTATCGGTGAGAGAGTATGTCTGAAAATTTTCAAACACAAAGTAGAGATTTTAAGTTATTTAATGCCAAAACAACAAGTGATTATTATTCTTTATATACTAATTATCAAAGTGATTATAAAATGTATTCTTTAGAAGATATTTATAATTCAAAAGAACGTCAAAATTGGTTAAAAAAGATAAATAATACTAAGATAAATAAAGTAATTGTTCTAGATGATAAAGATGGGTTAAATTGTCTTAATAATTTAACGCTATATGCAGACATTGAATTATTATGGTTCGAATATCAACAAGGTTTTATGAAATATAGTGAATTAATTAATAGTAATGTTGTTTATAATTATACTAGAAATTTAAATGTAGAATCTAATTATATAGTTAATAAAAAAAGATATAAACATGATAGTGATTATCTATTAGACTATTATAAATTGTATGTAGCTAATTTAGTTGGTAATATTTCTTATGAACATTATTTTGAAAGTGAAGAACATCAGAAATTTTTAGATGTTATAAATAATTATGCTCCATTTAAAAAGTTAGTATTTTCTAACCCAGTAGAACACGAATTGTGTACCAATATTGCAGTTAATTTATTAAATCATGAATTAAAACAAAACAATATTACAAGAGAAGATATAGAAACAAGTGAATTATTTCATAATTATTGTCGTTTTCAATATCAAAGAGATAAAAAATTAGAAAAGACTAGATAAATAACTAGTCTTTTATGTTATAATGTGAGAGAGGTGTTTTTATGAAACTTAATGAAAGCTTCTTTTATACTTTGAGAGAAGATGTTAAAGATGAAGAAAGTATAAGTGGTAAATTATTAGTTCGTAGTGGGATGATAAAAAAATCAAGTAATGGTATTTACATGTATATGCCATTAGGTTTTAAGGTGCTTAAAAATATTGAAAACATTGTTCGTGAAGAAATGAATAAAGCGGGTGCTCAAGAACTATTAATGCCATGTCTTATTCCAGAAGAAGTTTATGTAGCAAGTGGTCGTCGTGATAATTTTGGTTCTAATATGTTTTCACTAAAAGATCGTTATAATCGTTCTTATGTTTTAGGACCAACGCATGAAGAATTGTTTGTCAAAGCTGCTAGCGAACAAATAAAATCATATAAAGATATGCCTTTTAATATATATCAAATTGGTACTAAATATCGTGATGAAACTAGACCACGTTATGGTTTAATTAGAGTTCGTGAATTTGCGATGAAAGACGCTTATAGTTTTGATATCGATGAAGAAGGTTTAGATAAATCATACAAAATTATGTTTGATGCTTATAAACGTATTTTTGATCGCATTGGTTTAACATATAAAATAGTAAAAGCTGATACCGGAGCGATGGGAGGAAGCCTAAGTGAAGAATTCCAAGCGGTTACAGAAATTGGTGAAGATGTTTTAGTATTATGTAATAATTGTAATTATGCATCAAACTTAGAAGTAAGTGAATGTGTTTTAAATAACAAAGAAACAAAAGAAATGCCATTACCAAAAGAATTAGTATATACACCCCATGCTGGAACAATTAAAGAAGTAAGTGATTATTTAGGTGAAAGTGAAGATAAATTTGTTAAAACACTTATTTATAAAATAGATAACGAGTTTTATGCTGTAATGGTTCGTGGTGACCGTGATGTTAATGAATCTAAATTATTAGAATTATTAAATGCTCATGAAATAGCTTTAGCTGATTTAGAAGATGTTGAAAGAATTACTAAAGCTAAAGTAGGATTTGCGGGTCCTATCGATTTAGATATACCAGTAATTATGGATCAAGATATTAAAGTAATGCATAACTTTATTGTAGGTGCTAATACGACTGATTATCATTTTAAGAATGTTAATCCTAATGATTTTGATGTTGCTTATGTTGCTGATGTTAAAAATGTTAAAGAAGGAGACTTATGTCCTAAATGTGGTAAACCATTAACATTTAAAAAAGGTATTGAAGTAGGTAATACATTTAAATTAGGAACTAAATATTCTAAAAGTTTAAATCTACAATATTTAGATAAAAATAATAAATTACAATATGTTGTTATGGGATGTTATGGTATTGGAATTGGAAGAATTATGGCTAGTGTTGCTGAACAATATGCTGATGAATTTGGTATTGCATGGCCAAGTGTTATTGCACCATTTAAAGTAGCCATCGTTTTAATTAATCCTAAAGATATAGATCAAAAAAATCTAGCAAACGAAATATATAATGATTTAATGGAATTAAATATTGATACAGTATTAGATGATCGTGATGAAAGACCAGGAGTTAAATTTAATGATATGGATTTAATAGGAGCACCTGTTAGAATTACCGTTGGTAAAAAAGCAAGTGATAATATTGTTGAATTCAAACTTAGAGGAACTAGTGTTGTAAAAGAATATAGTAAAGATGAAATAATTGAAAAAGTAACAGAAGTACTTATGTAAGAGATTTTAATTAATCTCTTTTTTTTCGACATTTTTTTGATAATTAAAGTTATATAATAGTGATGGTGATAGTATGAAAGCTAAATATTTATTTATTATTATTATGGCTTGTTGTTTAGGATATGTTTTTTATAATTATTTATTTCATGAGTATGAAGGTTTGACTGTTCCTGTTGATGTTGAGTCGAAAGAGTTATATTTTCTTCAATATGGTGCTTATTCAACATACGATAATATGGTTAAAGCAACACAAGATTTATCAATGTATACTTATACTAATGATGATAAATATTTTTATGCTTTTATTTGTATTACAGAAAGTGAAGAAAATATGAATAAAGTGAAGGGTTTTTACGAAGAAAAAGGGTATATTTTATATAGTAAGAAGATGGTAGTTTCTTCTAGTTCTTTTTTAGAATCTTTAAGTCAATATGATTTGTTACTTAAAGAGACGACAGAGTTAGAAACTATTCCTACTATTTGTAGTCAAGGGATAATGAAGTATGAGGAGGAAGTTAAGATTGAAAATTAAAGATATGCCCATTTTAGATAGACCACGTGAGAGAATGCTTAATACTGGTGTTAATGTACTTAGTAATGAGGAATTATTATCAATTCTTTTAAAAAGTGGTAATAAGAATGTGAATGTTAAAGAACTTTCTTTAATGTTATTAAAAGAAGTTGGTGATATTACTAATTTAAAAGATTTATCTTATGAGAAACTTAAAAATATTAAAGGTATAGGTATCGCTAAAGCAAGTACTATATTAGCGGCTATAGAATTAGGTAAAAGAGTAAATACAAAGCCAATTATTCGTGAACAATTTAATAATCCAGAAGTTATATTTAATTATTACCGTTATATTATTGGTGATAAAAAACAAGAACATTTTTGCTGCGTATATTTAGATAATCAAAAGAGAATTATTAAAGATAAGATAGTTTTTATTGGTACACTTAATTATAGTCCGATTCATCCACGGGAAATATTTAAAGAAGCTTACTTACTAAGTGCTTCAAGTATTATTTGTATTCATAATCATCCAAGTGGTAATGTGTTTCCTAGCAAAGAAGATATTATGACAACTAAAAGATTAATGGAAATAGGAAAATTATTAGGAATACCAATTGTTGATCATATTATTATTGGTAGTGATAAATACTATAGTTTATTAGAACAAGGTGACATATGAGAAAGTATATTGAAATATTTTTAGTTTTATTAATTTTATTTTTAGGTAGTTCTTATATTAGAAGTTTCTTTATGGATATTTTTAATTTAATAACAAATAAAAAAGTTACCGTAATTTATACTGATGATGTTGTTAAAGAAGATATTAAGGATTTAAAAAACGAAATAAAAGAGTTAAATAAATTATTAGAATTAGATCATAATTTAAGTAATTATGAATATATTAATGCAACAGTTATGATGCGTGATATTGATTCTTGGTATGATTTTATTATTATTGATAAGGGAATAAAAGATGGTGTTAAGGAGGGAATGGCAGTGGTTAATAGTAATGGGCTTGTAGGTACAATTTATAGTATAGGAAATGATTATAGTAAAGTAAGATTACTTACAAGTAATGGTTATAGTAATAAAATGTCAGTTCGTATTAGTCATGGTGAAGAATATATATATTGTATTCTTGATAGTTATAACGGAAGATATGTTTTAAAAGGTGTTAGTGATATAACAGAAATTAAAGAGGGAGATGTTGTTACAACAAGTGGCTTGGGTAATTTACCTAGCGGTTTAATTTTAGGTTATGTTGATGAAATTAAATATGATAGTTATGAATTAGATAAAACCATTTATGTGAAGCCTATAGAAGGAATAGAAAATATATCTTATGTTAGTATCGTTAATAAGTCTATTTAGTTTAATTTTATTACAAGGAATAATTAATAAATATACTTCTTGTTTAATTATTCCTTTAATTTATTTAATTTTAACTTCTAAACATAATTTAATTTATTTATTAGTTTTATCTTTTTTATATGAAATTGTTTATACTAATCATATCTTTTTAGTACCGTTTATTATTTATCTTTTATATAAACTAAAAATATTATTTTATAAAAACTATCAATATAATCCAGTTACTAATGTTTTATTAGGAATATTTTTTATTTTTATTTATAACATTTTTATTTATAGTTATTTAGTGATAAGTAAATATCAAATGTTTAGTTTAGATATCTTTTTTAGACTAAATTTAAAATATATTTTAACTAATATTGTTATTGTGTTATTAGTTGTTTTTATGGCTGATATAATAAAAAATAATAAGCATATAATTAAGTGGTGAATTATA
This sequence comes from uncultured Bacilli bacterium, assembly GCA_944358325.1. Lineage (GTDB taxonomy): Bacteria > Bacillota_I > Bacilli_A > RF39 > UBA660 > CALVXF01. The sequence continues at coordinate 3,675 of CALVQV010000026.1, read as the reverse complement.
TGAAATTTAGTAAACTTTTATTAACTGTTATTCTTTTTTTAATTACTTTAATTACGTTAAAAAAGAATAGTGATTTACGTAATAAATTTTATGATGAAGTATATAATAGTAGTTTTAATTTTGCTTATGTAAATAGTTTATATACTAAATTTTTAGGAGAACCTATGCCATTTTTAAATGAAACGACTAATATGGTTTTTAATGAAAAATTAGTTTACGATAATATTGATGATTATATGGATGGGGCCGTTTTAACAGTTGGTAGTAATTATTTAGTTCCTGTTTTAGATGAAGGTATTGTTATTTTTGTTGGTGAAAAAGAAAATTATGGAAAGTGTGTTATTATTGAAAATTCTTTAGGTGTTGATATTTTATATGGCAATTTAAGTAATATTAATGTAAGTATGTATGATTATGTTAAAGAGGGTTCTTTAGTAGGAGAGGTTAATAATAAATTATACATGACATTTACTAAAGATGGAGAAAGTATTAGTTATGATACATATCTTAAATAAAATATCTTTTCATCCCTTATTTTATTTGATTACAATTGTAATGCTTATAACTGGTTTATTTAAACACTTTATTCTTTTTTTATTTATTATTATAACGCATGAATTAGGCCACTTATTAGCTATTCTTATTTTTAAATGGCATATTAAAGAAATTGTTTTTTTACCATTTGGTGGCTTAATTTTGATTGAAGATGATATTAATAAACCTTTAATAGAAGAATTTATAATAACGTTGATGGGACCATTATTTCAATTAATTATATTATATTTATTTCCACGTTTAAGTTATATAAGTATTCCTTTATTATTATTTAATTTAATTCCATTATATCCTTTGGATGGTTTTAAACTTATAAATATCTTTTTTAATAAAATAATTCCCTTTAAATATAGTTATCTATTATCTTTAATTATATCTTTTATTTTAACTTTTATATTATTATTTTATTTTCATAACTTCTTAGTTATATTATCTTTAATTTTAATTTTATTTAAAACATATGAAGCTTATAAAATAAGAAAACACTATTTTAATCGTTTTTTATTAGAACGTTATTTAAAGAGACTTAAATTTCGAAAAAAGAAAGTAATTAATGGTCTATGTTTAGATCGTATGTACCGTGATTATAAACATGATTTTTTCTTTAAAAACAAATATTATGATGAAAAAGAAATTTTAAATAATTTGTTTGACTTTAAAGGGAAAGTATGCTAAAATCTATAAATGTGTAGTACCTCGTGCTACAACCGCACAAAAAAGGTTTTTAAATATCTATGATATACCTTCTAGGCGAGTCTTAGAAAATGAAGGAGGTAAAAAGATGAAAGCTGTTATTGAAACTGGTGGAAAACAATATTATGTTACTGAAGGAACTGAACTTTATATTGAAAAATTAGATTTAGAAGCTGGTAAAAAAGTTAAGTTCGATAAAGTATTAATGGCTAATGATGAAATTGGACACCCATATTTAACGAATGTTGAAGTAACTGGTGAAGTTGTTAAAAATGGTAAAGCTAAAAAGATCGTTATTTTCAAATATGTAAGTAAATCAAGATCTAATCGTAAAAAACAAGGTCATCGTCAACCATATACTAAAGTAGTTATTAAATCAATTAAAGTAAAATAATGATAAAAGTTAGTGTAAGTCATGACAGTATTTTAATAAGTGGTCATGCTAATTATGATGAATTTGGTTTAGACATTGTATGTGCAAGTGTTAGTTCAATCGCAATAACAACTGTTAATGCTATTCAAAGGTTAGAAGATACAATTGTTTTTGACAGTACTGATGGTTATTTAAAGATTGATATTAAGAAACATACAAAAGTTACCGATACACTTATAACTAATATGGTTAGTTTATTAAGTGAATTAGAAAAACAATATTCGGAAAATATTAAAATAAAATATATTAAATAAGGAGGTGTCATCCATGCTTAAATTAATGAAGTTAAATATTCAATTATTCGCTCATAAAAAAGGACAAGGTTCTACTAAAAATGGTCGTGATTCAGAATCTAAACGTCTAGGAGCTAAAGCATCAGATGGTGAATTTGTTACAGGTGGATCAATTTTATATCGCCAACGTGGTACTAAGGTATATCCTGGTAAAAATGTTGGAATTGGTTCTGATGATACTGTATACGCTAAAGTGGATGGTTACGTTAAATTTGAACGCGTAGGTAAAGATAGAAAACAAGTAAGTGTTTATGCTGAAAGAGTTTAAAAGTGATTATTCACTTTTTTTTATTTTGTTTTTATAGTATAATACTTGTGAATGGAGGGATTTTATGTTCATAGATGAAGTTATAATTGACTTATATGCAGGTGATGGTGGTAATGGATGTATGGCCTTCCATCGTGAGAAATTTATTGAATTTGGTGGACCAGATGGTGGTAATGGTGGTAAAGGTGCCGACATTGTTTTTAAAGTAGATGAAGGACTTAATACTCTAATAGATTTACGTATGCAAAAGCATATTAAAGCTCCAAAGGGTGAAAATGGTATGGGTAAAGGAATGCATGGTAAATCAAGAGAAGATGTTGTTGTTAAAGTACCACTAGGAACAGTTATTACTGATATGGATACAGGTTTAATTATTGCTGATTTAAATACGAAAGATAGTGAAGCAGTAGTTGCTCGTGGTGGTCGTGGAGGAAGAGGTAATATTGCCTTAGCTACACGTAGTCTACCTTGTCCTAGTTATTCTGAAAATGGTGAACCAGGTGAATATAAAAAAGTTAAAATAGAATTAAAATTGCTTGCTGATGTTGGTTTAGTAGGTATGCCTAGTGTTGGTAAATCAACTTTTATATCTAAAATAAGTGCTTCTAAACCTAAAATTGCGGCTTATCACTTTACAACTTTAAAACCTAACTTAGGTGTTGTTAGAACAAAAGATCATCATTCATTTGTTGTAGCAGACTTACCAGGTTTAATTGAAGGTGCGAGTAAAGGTGAAGGACTAGGAGATAGATTCTTAAAGCATATTGAAAGAACACGTGTTATTGCACATATTATTGATATGTCAGGTTTTGAAGGTAGAGATCCTTATGAAGATTATGAAATAATTAATAAAGAATTAAAAGAATTTAATCCTAAATTACTGGCAAAACCACAAATTGTTATTGCTAATAAAATGGATATGCCTTCTGCAGAAGAAAACCTAAAAAAATTTAAAGAAAAAGTAAAAGAACCTATTTATCCTATATCTGCTATTCAAGGTGAAGGTATTGAACCAATTTTAATTAAACTAGCTGATATGCTAGATAGTATTAAAAAAGAACCACTTTACGAAGAAGAAAAATTTGAAAGTCATGTTTTATATAAATTTAAAAAAGAACAACCATTTACCATTACTAAAGATAAAAATGTTTGGGTAATTCGTGGTGATGAAGTTGAAAAATTATTACGTATGACAAGATTTCAAACAGATGAATCAGCAATTAGATTTGCTAATAAACTACGTAAAATGGGTATAGATGATAAATTAAGAGAAATGGGTGCTAAAGATGGCGATTATGTTCGTATCTTAGACTTAGAATTTGAATATAAAGAATAAAATAAAACAACAGATTATTTATGAAATGCACCCCTTAGAGTAGACATCTAATAAAAGACAATTAAAACTTCTGATAAAATACACTTTCGAAAGGAGG
>CALVQV010000025.1 GCA_944358325.1 uncultured Bacilli bacterium | reverse complement strand
TTATATTGAGATGTGATATAAAATTAAAAGCAAGAAATTTATTAAAAAATTTCTTGCTTAAGTTAATGACATTGGAAAATTCTCTCTTCTTTACTATATTTTACACAAATAATTAGCTAAGCTTTACTTCATCATAAGGTGTAAATTCCATTGTATTAGCATTATATTTGAAAGTTACTTTATATGTACCATAATCATCGCGTACATATGTAACTTCAACAGTTGAAATAACATAATTTTCATCCATTATATCATCTGGTGTTCTATCAAAGAAATCTAAACCTCTGTTTGTAGTTGCGATATATACAGGATTATATGTTGATCTATCTTTTTTATGTGTCCATCTTACAATTTTATCATTACCAAAAGCATCTTTAAATTTTAAATTTTCAGTTGTGCCATTAGTATAAAAAGCTTCAATTGCTGTAATATCGATATTTTCATCATAATGTTCAACAACTTCTAAGAAATTGTATTCAGTATCAACTTTTCTTACATTATCTTCCTTATCACAATTATTTGTACAATAACTACGTTTTGTTTCATAGTAATAATGTTCTCCTGTAAATTTAATTTCAAACTTACTTTGGAATGCTTCTTCATTAATTACAGAATAAGTAATATCTGTATTAGTGAAGCCATTTTCAGTAATTGTTAATACTTTATGATCAACTACTCCACTTGTATCTACATCAGTAGTATAATTTGTAGTTTCTACTTCTCTACCATCAGCATATACTTCGTAAACAGTAATTAATTTTGTAAAATCAGGATTTGTTCCTTTTTGGAATTGGAATTGAACATTTGGTTTTTCTACTACTTTAATACCAGTTTGTTTAGCTTCATATAAAGCTGTAACAACTAAATCTTGTTTAACACTAGAATAATCAGTATCCCAACCAATGAATGTCCAATCTTCACGATATGGATCTTCTTGTGGTGCTACTGCACTTTTTCCATATTGAACAGTTTGTACTTCACCAATTTGTGTACCATCAAAATCTTGGAAGATAACACTGAAGAATTCTTCTTCATCTGCAATGCCATTACCATTTTCGTCATTAATTGGTTCAAAATGTGCTTTATAAGTTAAATCACCAGTTACAACAGTTGTATTTGATGGTTCACTTACAACATCATTTAAAGTCCATTCTTTGAAACGATAATATTCATTTTTTGGATTTGTTGTTGGAACAACAATACCTGCTTGTTCAAATGTTAAATCTTCTAAGATATTTTCATAAACAGTCTTACCTGTTAAAGTACCTCTTTCATCAACTGATTCAAATGTTACAGTGTATTTAGCTTCTGTATCATCATCTTTATCGTTGTTATTTAAATCTTCAAATACTTTATATGTACCATTATTTAATGTTACATTATAATTTTTATGATTAATAGCTTCAAAGGTAATAGGATATGTACCTTTTACATCTTTTAAAGCTGTTGTTGTTAATTTTGGTTCAAAATCATTGTTGTAAATTGTACCTGCAATTTTATAATCTAGAGCTACTAAATCATGGCCAATTTCAGATGCTTTATCATTAGCAGTAAGTTTAACATTAGCTTTATTAATTGTTAATGTTGCAGTTTTTCTTACTTCACCACTATAGTTATCTTTAGCAGTAATTACAGCAGTTACTGTATAAGTATCAGCATCCTTATTTTCATTATTTAAATATTTAACATCATATTTAGTTGTATCTAAATTAGATACAGCAAGACTATGAACTTTACCATCATAAGTAACTGTTACATTTTCAAATACTACATCTTTTAAATCATCTTCATCAATAGTTGCTTTATTAATAACATAAGTTGTAGTTGTATTATTTAAAGTGTAATTAGCATTAGCAACTTTCATACTTGCTGTTGCTTGATGATTACCAGCACTAATTCCATCAGTACCACTAACTAGACTTACATATAAATCAATTGTATCACCTAAAACGCCAGTATCTACAGTAGCTGTAGGTAATTTTAATGTTCCATCATATGTAAATTCTGTATTTGTCCAAACAACATCAACATGCTTTGGAGAAATAACTAAATCAGCATATAATTTAACTTCACCAGTATAATTACCACTACCAGTAATAATGGCAGTAGCACTATAAGTACCTACATTCTTACCAATATTTTTATTATAAGTAACACTAATTCCTTCTGGAAGTAAACCACTTACTTTAATAACTTCTACTTCACCAGTATAAATAACTTCTTTATTATCAAAATTAATTCCTAATTTTGCAACAATATTTTCAGTTAATTCTCTAGGTGTAATTGTATAAACACCTTTATTTAAAGTAATATTATAATTATCATTTGTAGCAGTTGCTGTAATATCATAAGTACCAGCATCTACACCATATGCTTTTGTTAATACAACATTTAAATCATCATTTCCATATACAGTACCACTAGTTATTTGGTAAGTTAATTCTTCCATAGCAGCACCATAAACAGATGTTTTATTATCTGGAGTAATTGTAACATTAGCTTTATTAATTGTTAATGTTCCAGTTAAACTTACTTCGCCAGTATAATTAATATTGTTAGATTTAATTGTTGCAACTACTTCATAAGTACCAGCATTTACTTTAGCATTATTAGTATAATTTACTTCAAAACCTTCAGGTAAATTTGTTACTTCTAAAGACTTAGTAGTTTTGTCATAATCAAATGTTGCGTCTTCAAAAACAACACCAAATTTATCTAAATCTTCTTCTGTTAAATCTTTAGCGCTAACATTATAAGTACCATTAACAAATGTTACATCATAGTTATCATTTGTCCAAGTACCAGTAATAGCATATTTACCAGCATCACTATCTTTAGTTGCATCTGTATTTAATGTAACTAAAATATCATGATTATTGTATGCTACTTCATTAGCATTTGATGTTAATTCATGTAATTCATCACCATATGTAGCATTAACATCGTTAATTGTAACTGTTACTTCACGTTTTAATACTTTTAATGTAAATGTTTCAACAGTTTCATTTCCTAAATTATCTGTTGCTTTAACAGTAACTTCATAACTACCAAATTTGTTTGGATTAACTTTAGTAGTATCAACATTTACTTCAACACCTTCAGTACCATAATATTCATCAGTTGCTTTAACACATGTACCAAAGTCTGGTGTTAAATCATAAACTGTCATTTCTTTATCACATGCTGTTAAATCAATTGTTGGATTTGGTTGATAATCAGGATATTCTTCCTTATCATCAAAATCAGTTCCTGCTTCTTTTTCTTCTTCGTTTGTATATCCATCATGATCTTCATCACCTTTTGGATCTAAAACGATAATAGTTCTCTTAGCAGTAGCAGTTTGTCCTGCATTATCTGTTACTGTATATGTAACTTCATGAGAACCAATTTCTAATTTTGTAGTATCAGTTAAATTTGCATTAGCTGTTAATTCTTCTTCATCTTCTACTACAACACCATTTAAAATATTATAACTTTCACCTTTTAATATTTTAACGATTTCTGGTGTTACTGTAATAGTTGGAGCATTATTTACTTCAACAACTACATCTTCATCGTCTTGGTCATTTTCATTTTCATTTTCGTTAGTTTCAGTATTTTGATCATCTTTATTTTCATCTTGTTTGTTTTCATCTTCTTTTTCTTCAGTATCATTTCCTGGAACACGTTCTAATTCTTGACTAGGATTAGCAAACGTAAACATGAAAAATCCCATGATTAAGAATAAGACAATTGCAAAAATCTTCTTCTTATCCATTTAAAACCCTCCTTTATATTTTTAAATTGCAATTTGTTTGCAACTGACTGCCATAAGCATTCTTTTAGGCTCTAGAGTTTTGCGTCACTATATTTCTATAGTTTTGCCAATAAATAATTATTTTTCCATTCCAATAAAGAATGGTGCGAATTGAACTTTGATATTAATAGATTCACGATTATAAGTATAAACTTTGTAGCCTAAACCTACACATTCATCTACAGTACCATCTTCAAATTCGTGTGTTTTTTCTTGAATACAGAAGACTGGTTTTTCTTCATTTTTAACTTTCAAGAAATCAAACACCCAAACAAATAGTAAACATACAATTACTACCCAAAAAACAACATCGAAAATTATCTTTCCAACACTTTTCTTTTTTGGTTCATAAAATTGTTCTACTTGTTCTTCATTTTGAACTTTTTTAACCATACTATCACTCCTTATGCTATATTTAACAACAAAATAATATTTTTGTCAATTTAAATAAGCAGTTTCACACAAAAAACTAGACAAATTTTAAATTTTTGTAAATAAAAAAGAAAGCTAAACTTTCTAATTTATATCAACCAACATTTCATGCATGTACTCTTCTTCATTAGCTAAAACAACTTCTTCAATACGATCAACACGACACTTTTCAGCTTTCAAAATAGCTTCTATTTTATCTACAGCATTATCTACTTCATCATTAATAACAACATAATTATATTTTGACACTTCATTTATTTCTTTATAGGCAATTTTAAATCTTTCTAAGATTTTTTCTTTTGTATCAGTATTACGACCAATTAATCTTCTTTTTAATTCTTTTAATGACGGTGGCATAATAAAAATACATAATGCTTCAGGAACTAATTTTTTTACTTGCATTGCTCCTTGAATTTCAATTTCTAAAATAACATCAACACCAGATTTTAATTTTTCTTCAATATATTCTTTTGGGGTTCCATAATAATTATCGGCATAACTAGCATATTCTAAAAAATAACCTTCTTTAATTTTGTCTTCGAATTCTTCTTTCGTAAAAAAGTAATAAGTTTCACCAGGAACATCATTAGTTCTTGGTTTTCTACTAGTAGCAGAAATGGATAACCATAAATCTTTATTTTTTTCTAGTAATCTACTAATAACAGTTCCTTTCCCTGCCCCAGATGGTGCCGAAATAACAATAAGCGTCCCTCGTTTTTTAGCTTTAATCACATACATCCCTCTTTTCATATAAAAGATAATACCATGTATTATAAATAAATGCAAGATAAACAAAAAGAGGCTTAGCCTCTTAGTTTTCTGCTTCTTCTAACATATTAGTTATTAAAATACCATAGCCCTTAGTTGGATTATCGACAACAACATGTGTTACAGCGCCAATTATATATTCTCCCTGAATTATAGGAGAACCACTCATGCCTTGAACTACGCCACCAGTAGTTTCTAATAACTCAGAATCAGTTATATCAAAAGTAATATTTTTTATTGTATTCTTATCACTTATCTTAGTAATATTTATTTCGTATTCTTTTATTTCACTACCATTTAATACTGTTCTAATATAAGCTTTACCTAATTTTATATTATCTATTGTTCCAACTTTATATAAACTATCATTATTAATAGAATCAGTATATTCACCAAAAATACCATGAATAGTATTTTCACTTATTGTACCTTGAACACTACTTTTGTCATAACGAGCATTTTTTTCACCAGGACTACCTTTACTACTTCTAGTAATACTAGTTACTGTTGAATCATAAATGGTACCATCTTTAATTTCTAATATTTTACCTGTAGCCTTTTCAACTATTTCATGACCCAAAGCCCCAAACAAATTAGTATTAGGATCAATAAATGTCAGTGTTCCAACACCTGTAATAGAATCTTTAACGTAAAGACCTGTTTTATAAACATTGTCACTATCTTTGATAAGCGTAAGTTTAGTATCATATTCCTTACTATTACGTTCGTATGTTAAATTAACACTATCACTATTACCTATATTAGAAACTAGTTGCTCAATAGAATAAATACGTTTATTATTTATATGAGTAATAATATCGCCTATCATAATTCCCGATTCTTTAGCAGGACTATAATTGTTAATATCATATGTACCAACAACTAATACACCACTTGCATTAAGTTCAATTCCAATATTATCACCACCAGCAATAATATATTCAGAATAAGCTAATGCATTTAATGGCATAATAAAAGTAAGAAGCAAGAAAATAGCTGTTTTAAAAAATTTTTTTAAAACCACTAAATATCATCTCCTTTATATAGACTACAATATTATTATGAACAAAATTAGACAAAATAAAAAGGCAAAAATTGCCTTCTATTCTTCAACTTTAAAATCTTCTAAATTATCATCTTCAGTAACTAATTTTGTTACTTCTTCTTCAACTTTTTTTAACTTCTCATCACATTCTTTAACAAGTTTCATTGCTTCACGATATTTATCAATAGATTCATCTAAACTACTATTACCATTTTCTAAATCATTGATAATTTTTTCTAAAGAAGCAATTTTATCTTCAAATTTTTCTTGTTTTGCCATTTTAATTATTCTCCTTACTTTCAACAATTGTTTTTATTTTACCATCTACAAATTGTAATTCTAATTTATCGCCTGTATTAATATCATTAATACTATTCATAACATGATTATCTTTATAAGTAATAGTATAACCACGTTTTAATACTTTTAATGGATTTAAAAGTTCTAATTTAGCTATAATATTTACTAATTCTTTTTTTTGATTAGCATAAAGATTTTCAGGGTTAATCATAATATAACCATTTTTCAAATTATTTAAACGTGTTTTATTATTATCTAATTTGTGTAAAATAAGTGTTTTAATTTTTTCTTGCATGACATCTATTTTTTGTTTTTGTTGCTCATACATAATCATTGGATTTTTAATTACATATGAATTTTTTAAACTGTCTAAATATAATTTTTGATAATTTATTTTTTTATAAATACTTTCATTAAGTCTTATTTTTAATTGCTCAATATTATTAATAACATCATTAATATTAGGAACAGCCATCTCAGCCGCTCCAGTTGGAGTTGGTGCACGTAAATCAGCAACAAAATCACTAATAGTAAAGTCTATTTCATGACCAACAGCACTTATAACTGGTATTTTAGATTCATATATAGCTCGAGCAACAATTTCTTCATTAAATGGCCATAAATCTTCAATTGAACCACCACCACGACCAACAATTAAAACATCGAGTGGATAAGTATTGGCTTGTTTAATTTTTCTTACTATATCACTTGCTGCTTGATCACCTTGAACTAGCGCTGGAAATAAATAAACTTTAGTAAGCGGAAATCTTCTTTTGATAGTTGATAATATATCTTTGATAGCCGCCCCTGTTGGTGCTGTTACAACACCAATTGTTTCTGGTATTTTGGGTATTTTTTTCTTTTTAGCTTCATCAAATAACCCTTCTTTAGCTAATTCTTGTTTTAATTTTTCAAAAGCTAAATATAAATTACCTACACCATCTTCAAGCATTTCTTCAACATATATTTGATAAGAACCAGTTGCTTCATATACACTAACGCGACCTGTTATTAATACTTTAGAACCATCCATTGGTTCAAATAGAACTTTATTGGCTTGCGTTCTAAACATAATCGCATTTATTTTACCCGTTTCATCTTTAATACTAAAATATAAATGTCCGGTTGTATGTCTTTTAAAATTAGATATTTCCCCTTTAATAAAAACTTTTTGTAAATTAGGATCATTATCAAAACGACTTTTTAAATATCTGTTAATCGCACCGACTGATAAATATTTACTATCGTTCATAACATCACCTACTTATTATGATATATTTTATCTAATACACTATTAATCATGCCTTTAACTTCATCATCACTATAGTTTTTAGCAAGTTCAACTGCTTCATTAATCGCAACTACATCTGGTGTTTCAGTATACATAAGTTCATAAATACCCATACGTAAAATGGCTTGATCAGTATTTCCCAAACGATCAATTGTCCATCCTGCCAAATAAGTATTAGCTAAAGAATCAATTTCTTTTTTCTTATCCAATACACCATATACAACTTCTTTAACAAATTCATTTTCAATTGGACTTACTTCTCTAATAATATCTTCTATTTGATAAGTCATTTTATTTTTGTTATAAACATTTATTTGGTATAAAATTGTCATAATCAATTTACGAAGTTCACTTCTATTCATTTGTTCCATCAAAATCACCTTTTTACATTTTATCATAAATATATAAAAAAAAGAAGACTTAATTTATTAAGAAAAATTTTAAGTCTTCTTTTTTATTTATTCATTATCAAATACTTCTTTATATATTAAAAATGTCGTTTTAATTCTTTTAACTTTGTTTATAATTTTATCAATAGTATATTTAAAAATAAATTGTCTTATAAAGTCTACTATCATACCGGTTATAAAAATAATTACAACAACTATTAACAACATATAAAAGTTTGTTCTTAAATTACTTAATATATAAGTACTATCAAAAAAATTATTCCACCATAAGTACATTGATGGTCCATCATGCATTAAATAAATACCCAAAGTCGTAGATGCGATTTTATTTATTACAATATTATTCTTAATTTTAAGATTTTTAAAAATCATGAATAATGATACTGACATATATAGCATTAAGATAGTATTAGGTCGCCAAAAATAATTAATACTGACATTTTCAAAGACAATATCAATTGTTACAATTGATAAGGCAATTAACATAGTAGAAATACAAAATGTTTAATACTTTTTTCTAAATTAGAAAATAAATTTAAATTATATTTTCTTATATATGCTCCTAAAATATAAATAATAATTAACCAAATCAAACGATTATAATATGGAAACTTTTCAGTATCATTTATAAAAAAGCCAAAGATTGTTGGTAAAAAACAATATAAAAATAATAGTAATAATAATAATCGTGTATTTTCTGCTTCACTACTATTATTAATTATTTTATTTATATAAGGTGATAATAAATAAATTAAAATGTATGTTGAAGTAAACCACCAAACACTAAAAGTATTAGGAAATAATATATAATACCAAGAAGACGGTGTAATATCTACAAATCCATACACAATGTATACCAAAATAGAATAAAATAATACTTGCGAAAGTAACTTAATAATTTTTTCTAATTTAAATCTACTATTTATACAAAAATAACCAGTAATTAATATAAAGCAATTAACCCCTAACTCACCAAACATATTAATAAAAGCTAAAAAATATTTTGTTTTAGATAAATCGGGTGCTTCATAATTAGAATGCCATACAAAATGAAAAAGGATAATCAGGCACATGCATAGTATTCTTAATAATTCAAAATTAGAATATCTCTCCTTTTTCATTATAACATCACCACAAATTCATCTATACTATTTACTATATCCTAGTAATATTCTAAATAAATCATACAAAAAGTGATAATACTATGTCAATATTATTTGATATATTTTTCAGCTTTTCCACGAGCAAGACAAACAAGTATTCCTATTTCTAAGTAAAGACTTAAAAAAATTAAACCTAACCAACCGATAAATGGAATAATCATTAAAAGTAACCAAATATATGGTGTTAAATAAATTTCTTTACCAGGTAAAGCTAATTTTGCTGCTACTTTACAAGTCATAGTAACTATAAATACTAATAACATAATAAAAAATGGGAAGAAAAAGAAACAAAAAGCAAGAAACCAATAATACCATTTCATATACCAAGCATCTTCTTCAAAACAATCTAAAACAACTGCTAAAGCAATAGTCCCAAAACCATAACTTGCCATATTAATAATTAACCACATAAACCAATTTTCTTTTTTTAATAATTTCATAATATTCTCCTATTTCATTAAATTTTTTAATTCATATATTTTATTTATTGCATCCATTGGTGTCATCTCTAGTGGATTTATTTTTTCTAACTCTTCTTCTACTTTTGATTTTTCTTTCATAAGTTCATCAAGCGGTAATGCTTCTTGAATTTTAATATCGCGATTTTTTTCTTTAGCTTCATATATTTTTAATATTTCATCTGCACGTTTGATTAAACTATCCGGTAAATTAGCAAGACGCGCAACATGAATACCATAACTTTTATCAACACTACCTTCTTTTATTTTATGTAAGAAAGTAATATTTCCATCTTCTTCATGCGCACTTACATGAATGTTTTTTAAATCAGGAAGTTTTTCTTCTAAATCGGTTAATTCATGATAATGCGTTGAAAATAAGGTTTTAGCTTTAACATTAACACTAATATATTCAATAATAGCTTGCGCTAAAGCCATACCATCAAACGTTGCTGTTCCACGACCTAATTCATCAAATAATATTAAACTATTACTTGTAGCATTACTAATAGCATTATTGGCTTCCATCATTTCAACCATAAATGTTGATTCACCACTAACTAAATCATCACTGGCGCCTATTCTTGTATAAATACTATCAAAGATAGGTAGTGTTGCTTCACGTGCTGGAACAAAACAACCAATCTGAGCCATAATAACAGTTATAGCCATTTGACGCATATAAGTACTCTTTCCAGCCATATTAGGACCTGTAATAAGTAAAATATTAGTGTTTTCATCCATCATAATATCATTACTTACAAATTCACCAGCAATAACTCTTTCAACTACAGGATGACGATCTTCTATAACTCTAACTATTCTTTTATCTGTTAAAGTTGGACGAACATAATTATATTCTTCACTAACGGTTGCAAAAGATACTAAAACATCAACTTCACTAATTACTTTAGCTATATCTTGTAGAATAGGAATATATGTTTTAACTTTATCACGTATTTCAACAAATAGATTATATTCCATATCAATAATTTTTTCTTCAGCATTTAAAATTAAAGCTTCTTTTTCTTTTAAAATAGGACTAATATATCTTTCACAATTAGCCAAAGTTTGTTTACGATCATAACCATATTCTTCTTTAACTAAACCAACTTGACCTTTACTAACTTCAATATAATAACCAAAAATACGATTATAGCCTACTTTTAAATTTTTAATACCCGTTCTTTCACGCTCTTCACTTTCAAAACGTGCAACAAAGTCTTTACCACCTTTTCTTAAATCTTTTAATTCATCAAGTTCACTATTATAACCTTCTTTAATTAAAAAACCTTCCTTAATTCCCACTGGTGGATTTTCATAAATACTAGCTTCCAACAATTTATATAAGTCTGGTAAAGTTTTTAATTCGTGATAAAAATTAACTTGTTCTAAAATACTTTTAATAGCTGGTAAACACTTTAAAGATGTTTTTAATTGTAATAAATCACGAGCATTCGCATTACCAAAAGCTACACGACCAGATAATCTTTCTAAATCATATACTTCGTAAAGTAAATTACTAAGTTCTTCTTTTAATAAAAATTCTTTTAAAAATATTTCAACCATATCATAACGCTTATTAATTTTATCTTTATCAATTAAAGGATTTTCGATAAAATTTTTAAGCATACGTGATCCCATAGCTGTTTTCGTTTTATCAAGTAACCATATTAAAGAATAATTTCTTTGCTTCAAACGTAATGTTTCGGTTAATTCTAAATTACGTTTTGTATGAATATCCATCTTTAAATAATCTTTACTTTCAACAATATGAGCTTTTTGAAAATGGCTCATATCTCTTTTTTGGGTTAACAAAATATAAGTTAATAAATGTTTAATAACTTCAATATAACGTGTATCACTTATATCCTCATATATATAACGATAACTATCACGCTCTTCAATATTATCACTAAAAGATATAGTTACTTTAAATTGATTTTTTAATAAAGAACTAATATTTTTATCACAATTAGTAGTTAAAACAACTTCTTTTAAACCAATACTAACTATTTCACTAACTACACGTGTAATATCATGATCAATAAATTTAACATTTATTTCCCCAGTTGATATATCCGTATAAGCAAGACCATAAAGATGTTTAAAATCCATAACTGAACCAATATAATTATTTTCGTATTCTACTAAAGATTCTGGATTAATAACGGTTCCTTTACTAATAATTTGAATTAAACCACGTTTAACAATTCCTTTAACATTTTTAGGATCTTCTAATTGTTCACAAATACCAATTTTATATCCTTTATCAACTAATTTGTCAATATAAACATTAGCAGCATGATGAGGAATCCCACACATTGGTATACGTTCATCTAATCCTGCATTTTTACCGGTTAAAGTTAATTCTAATTCGTGGCTAATATTTATAGCATCTTCAAAAAACATTTCATAAAAATCGCCTAAACGAAAAAAGATGATAACATCTGGATTAGCTTTTTTTATTTCAATATATTGACGCATCATCGGTGTTACTTTTTCTAAATCTACTTCATTAATATGCATCTACATCACCTAAAAAATATTTTAACATTTTATTTATTTTAATACAAGAAAAGAAGAACTAATTTTATAGTCCTTCCAAATAATTTATAGCATCATCAAAAGTCTTAACTTTAATTAAAGCAATGTCATAATTATTTTCATCTACTACTTTTTTAGCCTCATCATAATTAGCTTCTGGTATAAAAAAGATATCCGCTTTCTTTTTAACAGCCCCTTTTATTTTATATTCTACCCCACTAATTTCACCAACATTACCTTTACTATCAATAGTACCTGTTCCTGCAATTTTAAGTCCGTGTGTTAAATCTTCTTCTATTAATGAATCATATATATATAAACTCATCATCAAACCACCACTAGGCCCTGATTCATTACCATCAAGCTTATCAATAACCTCTACTGAAGTTTTAACATCACTCAAAACTTCTAAACTAATTCCAACATATATTTTACCATCTTCCTCATAAAGCGTAGCATAACGATTATATTCCTTACCATCATTTAAAACTTTAAAATAGATAGTATCTCCGACATTATATGCACTAATAACATCTCTTATATCTTCAACTTCTTCAATTAATATATCACCTATCTTAATGATTTCATCTCCGACTTGTAAATCCGTTTTAGCATCAGGCACAACATAAGAAACATAATTTTTAACATTCGTTATCTCATAATCTTTACCCGCTTTAGAAAAAGCTACTATTTTAGCATTATTAATAGAACTATCCATCATCATACTACCACGTATATTAACACTTTCTTCACTTTCACTACCATTTTCTTCTTCAATTGTAACTAAATCCCAATCTTTATTAAAAAAACTATATAAATAAAGCATAACATTTACTTTATACTCACTAACATAAGCCATATTATAACTTCCACTACTAGTAGTTCCATCAACTACTTCTAACTTATCACTAACATTATTTAAACCACCAGGTGCTTCAATATAATATGGTAAATAAACATTATCACAAACAAATAAAATAATAAAGAAAATAAAATACCACTTAAACTCTTTAATAAACATAATAAACTTATCATATACTTTATTAATCATTCTAACCTCCAGGAGACAATTATGAAAAAATATTTAAATAATTGCATTATCACTATATTATTAATTATAATTCTATTAATGTTAATTAATAACAAAATAGTTATTGAAACTGTAACTTTTAGCTTTGACATATGGATAAAAAGTGTTTTTCCATCTCTTTTTCCTATGTTTGTTATAACTAAAATATTAATAAACTACGACTTTGTAAACATTCTAAGTAAACTTTTAAGTCCCATCATGAAATTATTTAAGACTAACAAAAATTGTATTTTTATTTTAGCAGCTTCCATGATATCAGGTTTTCCTTCAAGTGCGATATACACAAACGAATTATTAGATAAAAAAATTATAAACAATAAAGATGCATCAAAAGTACTTCTTTATTCCCACTTTTCTAACCCCATGTTTATCATAGGAACAATACCTCAAATGTTAAACTATAATTGTGGTCTAATAATTCTCTTCTCTCACTATATAACTAACTTTATTATAGCCTTAATATTTAGAAACTATCAATATTCTAACACAAATAATAAAGAAATATGTGTAAATAAAGTGAAAGATGAAAACTTTGCTTTAATTTTAACGAAAGCCATAACATCTTCTATAGACACCTTATTATTAATATTAGGAACTATAACTATAACTTTAATTCTAACTAATATAGTAACAACAATAATACCAATTGATAAAGTTTACATCGCATCATTATTAGAAATGACACAAGGTTTAAAATATCTATCACTTACAAATATAGACATAAACTTAAAAATAACTTTTGCAACAATGATTATATCTTTTGGAGGCTTAAGTATTTTCCTACAAATAAAAGGTGTTTTATCAAAACACCTTATTAACTTTAAAACCTTTATTCTAGCTAGAATATTACATGCCCTAATAGCAGGAATAATTGTTTATACGCTTTTATTATTGTGATAAGGTATATGGGGCGCTAGGAGTACCATTACCTCCAGTAATAGTGATATCAGAGATATACCATGTGGCGCGCACACCAAACGAATCCGACGGACCGTCGTAGTTCAAGTAGCCGGTGCTGCCCACGTAACGGACGTAAGACGAACTATAGGCATTCATTAACCAATAATAATTACTTAAGGTTGGATTTAATATTTTATTTATATCAACAAATGTTTTAGAACTAGTTGTTACATCTATATCATTTCCACTGAACATTTCTCCGACACTTGCTAATCCTATATTTCCAGTAAACATGGTAGTTGTACTTGCATAATTAGCTCCATTCGGATAAGCTGTAATATTGAAATTGCGATTAGTACTATCAAAATAATTACTATCTAAACTATTTTTAAATTCTGTTAAAGCACCTGTATAGATAGTACTACTTGTTGAAAAAGTAGTATTACTTCCAAAGGCACTTGTTGTATATAAACCATTTAGAATAACTTTTGTTCCATTTTGATCATGTTTAACAACACGTGCTAAATAAGTTCCCCCATCACTTTTAGGAACACTTATATATTCTCCAACTGCAATATCTGATACATTTGTAGCCTTATTTGTGTTTCCAATATATGGAGCGCTAAGAGTACCATCACCTTCTGTGATGGTGATATCAGATATTTCCACAATGACGCGCACACCAAACGTGAGCGATGGACTGTAGTAGTACAAGGTGCCGTTACTGTACACGTTGCGGACGTAAGACGAACTATATATATCTGCTAGCCAATAATAATCTTTTATATCTAAATAACTATCGGTTCCTCCATAAGTTGTAT
>CALVQV010000024.1 GCA_944358325.1 uncultured Bacilli bacterium | reverse complement strand
CAAAGTTCTTTCTAAATAAATTTTACCATATTTTGGTTCTTTTTATTTAGTGTGAACTTTAAAGGTATTATAATCTAACTTCTTCTTTTTTATTTGTCAATAAATATTTTTTATGTTATGATAAAATTACTACTGGAGGGATAGAATGCACGAGTTTCAAAGAGGAAAAATTATATCTAAAAATGATAATTTAAATTTGAGGATAGATGATTTTTATAGTTATAATGGTCAGATTAAAAAAATGGAGATAGAGGCTAAAGATGGTGTTATTAATTTTGATAATAAAACACTACATTCTATTTTATTAGATACTACTATTTCTTATTTATATAACAACAAAGAAAAAAGAGAAAAATTTGGTGTTTATGAAGAAAAAATTTTATTAAATGGATTTCATACGCCAGAAATTAATAGTGCATCTTATATTGCTAGTTTGGGAGAAGTAGTTAGTTTATATTTAGAAATCCCAGAAGAAGAAAAGATAGGTACAAGATATGAGGGAACAGATTTAACGCGTTCACTTATGTTATATTTACCAGAAAATAAAGAATTTAGTGATAATCAAAAAGCATATTTACAAGACTTAGATATTGATGTTGAAATATTTGGTTTAGCTTATGCTGGCAAATCAATTGATGATATTGAAGTTTTTAGTAGTTATGATGCTAGAGAAGAATTTGAATATTTGAAAGAAGAGATGAAAAGTGCGTGTAAGTAATGAATGGCAAAGTTATGAATGTATTGATGCTGGTAATGGGGAAAAGTTAGAACGTTGGGGAAATGTTATTTTTAGACGTCCTGATCCGCAAGCAATGTGGCCAGTTAAGTATACAGATGTGTGGAAAAAGGTAGATGGTTTTTATCATCGTAGTAGTAAAGGCGGAGGTTATTGGGATTTTAAAACCAAACTTCCTGATTATTGGGTAATTAATTATAAAGATTTAGCTTTTAAAGTTAGTCCTACTAATTTTAAACATACAGGTTTATTTCCAGAACAAGCTACTAATTGGGATTTTATGATGGATAAGATAAGAGGTGCTAATCGTCCTATTAAAGTATTAAATTTATTTGCATATACAGGAGGAGCTACAATGGCATGTGCCAAAGCAGGGGCTACTGAAGTTGTTCATGTTGATGCTTCTAAAGGTATGAATGCATGGGCTAAAGAAAATATGCATTTATCTAAGTTAGATGATTGTAAGATACGTTTTATTGTTGATGATTGTTTAAAATTTGTCGAAAGGGAAGCACGCCGTGGTCATAAGTATGATGCGATAGTTATGGATCCACCTAGTTATGGACGTGGTCCTAATGGAGAAATGTGGAAGTTTGAACAAAATTTAGATAATTTAATTAAAGCTTGTCTAAATATTTTGAGTGATAAGCCATTATTCTTTTTGATTAATGCTTATACTACTGGTATTTCGAGTACGGTTTTATATAATATTTTAAAGACAACTATTGAACCCTTATATAATGGTAAGATTGATGCAGGTGAAGTTGGTCTTCCTATTACAAATAATAATTTGATATTACCATGTGGTATATATGGTAGGTGGCAATGTGATTAATGTTTTATATGAAGATAATCATATTTTAGTTGTGGAAAAGCCGATTAATATTCCTGTTCAAGCTGATAATAGCGGTGATGTTGATTTTTTAACGATGTTAAAAGATTATATAAAAGATAAATATCATAAGCCTGGAAATGTTTATTTAGGGTTAGTTCATCGTTTGGATAGACCAGTTGGTGGTGTTATGGTATTTGCCAAAACTAGTAAAGCTGCTAGTAGACTTAGTGATCAAGTAAGAACGCATGTTTTTAAGAAGAAATATAAAGCAGTTGTTATGGGACATGTTAAAGAAAGTGATACTTTAGTTGATAAACTTTTAAAAGATACTAAGAAGAATATGGTATATGTTGATTCTAGGGGAAAAGAGGCTATTTTAAGCTACAATCTGCTTTCTTATAGGAATAACATGAGTTTGGTAGAAATCAACCTAAAAACAGGCCGTAGTCATCAAATAAGGGTACAATTTAGTTCAAGAGGCTATCCTTTATATGGAGATCAAAGATATAATAAAAATGCTTTAGTTGGAGAACAAATAGCTTTGTTTGCTTATAGCTTAAGTTTTATACATCCTACAACTAAAGAAGAGTTAACTTTTGAGCTTGATTTACCAAACAGAAAACCATGGAATATTTTTAATAATTAAAAAGATAGTTAATATCGCTTTAACTATCTTTTTTATTGCTTTCAATGGGATTAAATAATTCTTTAATATCTACATCTAAAACTTGAGCAAATTTCCATAATGTTCCTAAACTAAAGGTTTGGTGATATTTTTCACTTTCAATATTCATAATAAAACCATCGCTATAATTGCAAAGTTCAGCAAATTTTCTTTGTGTTAGGCCTTTTTTCTTTCTTATTTTTTTTAAATTATGGGCTACAAGATAATAAATATAATTTTCATCGTTTTTATTATGCATATAGCCACCATCCTTTGACAAATATATTTTCTCACTTATTAGGTGAAAATATACTCACTTATTCGGTGAGAAATATGTTATAATAAAATTAGAAAGGAGGAGAGGTATGAAAAAATGTAAGTATTGTCAGAAGGAAATCGATGCAAAAGCTAAAGTGTGTCCTTACTGTAAAAAGAAACAAAGGCACATTGGAAGATGGATATTACTTTCTGTTTTACTAGTTTTAATATTATCTGCAATGTTTAGTGGTAAAAAGGAAGATGATTTTGTAAAAGATTACAATCAAAATCAAAGCGTTACTTATAACAATGTTGTTTATTCTATAACCAAAGTTGAGAGAACAAAAGGGACAAATATGTATTTTCATGCTAAAGATGGTTATGATTACGTAAAAGTAACTATTAAAATTGAAAATAACACTGATGAAAAAATTTCTTATAATGCTTTAGATTTTCAAATGGTCAATGGTGATGGTGTAGAAGCATCTTTTTATAGCATTACTGCTGAAGATGATGTAATGCTTAGCTCAGGTCAATTAGATGCAGGTGGTATAATAGAAGGCGTTATTGTTTGGGAACAAAAAGAAAATGATACTAATTTAAAAGTTAGATATTATGAAAATGTTTTATTTAATAACAATTATACTTTTCAATGGACTTTAGATTTATAATGTCTTAATATTTTTAATGATTAAAAAGCATATATTTTATTAGGTGATTAAATGCGCTATAAAGTATATGTTTTTTTATTGCTTGTTGTTATGCTTATTACGATAAGTAGTTTAAGTGTTAGGGCTAATAAAAAATATGTTGTTTTTATTGATCCCGGACATGGTGGGATTGATCCTGGAGCTATTTATAAAGATATATATGAAAAAGATATTAATTTAAGTATATCTTTTAAACTTAAGGATATGTTAGAAGAAGAAGGAATTACGGTGTATATGACACGTATGGGGGATTATGATTTGGCTGTTACTAATGCTTTGAATCGTAAAAGAAGTGATTTATCTAGAAGAAGTAATGTTATTAATAGATCTAATAGTGATTTATATGTTTCAATACACTTAAATAATGTATCTTCTAGTACATGGTATGGAGCTCAGGTGTTTTATAGTGATAATGATGATAATAATTTGTATTTGGCGACATTAATTCAAGAAGAATTTAAAAAAGCTACAAATACGAAGAGAAAAGTAACTATGACTAATGAGATGTATATGCATAACCGAATTAAAATACCTGGAGTTTTAGTTGAAGCTGGATTTTTGAGTAATTCTAATGAAAGATATTTATTGAAACAAGAACAATATCAATATAAAGTAGCTTCTTGTATTAAGAAAGGTATTATAAAATATCTTTATTTTAACTAATTTACTAATTTTTAACACAAAACTATCACATAATAAAAATAAAATGTTTATGTACTCTCTAGAAACAAAATATTAATTTTTGTGATATAATTAAAATAGGTGAAGTGCATGGGTTCTAGTAAAATATTTAAAACATTAGATGAGCAAATTGAAATTTTGCGAAAGAAAGGTCTTATAATTAATGACGAAGATAAAGCAAAAGAAATACTTTTTAAGGAAAATTATTTCTTTATTAGTGGTTATCGTCATGTTTTTATGGAACATTCAAAAGAAAGTGTATTTGTTAGTGGTACTACTTTTGAAGAATTATATGCTATGTTTTTATTTGATCGTCATATGCGTAATATTATGTTTAAATATATCTTGATTATTGAAAATAATATTAAATCAATTTTAAGTTATTTATTATCTAAAAAATATGGATATCATGAAAAAGAATATTTAAATCCTAAAAATTTTACTCAAGATCCTATGAAAACTAGACAAGTTAAAGATATTATTAATAAGATGAAACGTCAAATTAGAGTTAATGGTAAGCAACATTCCGCAACTTATCATTATATGAGTAATTATGGTTATATTCCAATGTGGATTTTAGTTAAAGTATTATCTTTTGGAATTGTTTCAGAAGTTTTTAATATTTTGAAATCAGAAGATCAAGCTAAAATTGCTAATATATACAAAACAGATATTACAACATTAAGTATATATTTATCGCTTTTAGCTAATTTCCGTAATGTTTGTGCTCATGAAGAAATTTTATTTGTTCATAGAACACAAAGGGTAATACCTGATTGTGAATATCACAAATTGTTAAATATTGAAATGACTGATGAAGAATATGTTTATGGGAAAGATGATCTTTTTGCTTTAATAATAATTATGAAGCAAATGCTTATGGAAGATGAGTTTCATGATTTAATGGGTGAAATAGGTTATGAAATGGATTTATTAAAAGGTAGAATAAAATCAATATCTTTTGATGATGTTTTAGTGAAGATTGGTTTTCCACAAAATTGGAGAGATATTAGTGATTTAAATTAGGAGGAAATCATGAAAAATAATACAAAAGAAAATTTGAAACTTACACTTTTCTTAGTTGTAACTTTTTTTGCTGGTGTTTTAGGAACAATTGTTGTTTATAAATATTATCCTGGTGTTGAAAAGGAAGTTGTTGAAAAAAGAGAAGTAAATATTACTTCTAATGATTCTATTAGTGAATCTGTTGATAAGATATATGATGCAGTTTTAGTGGTAGAAACATTTAAAGGGAATAGTTTGTATAGTACTGGTACAGGATTTGTATATAAAACAGATGATAATTATGGCTATATTATTACTAATTGTCATGTTGTTGATGGTGGTAGTTCTGTAAAAGTTTTAGATAATAATGGTAATGAAATTGAAGCAACAGTTCTTGGTAGTGATGAATATGTTGATATTGCAGTACTTAGAATAGATAAGAAATATGTTTTACAAGTTGCAGAAATTGGTTCAAGTTCAGAAGCTAAATTAGGGGATACAGTATTTACTGTTGGAACACCATTAGGAACAGAATATCAAGGAACAGTTACAAAAGGTATTTTAAGTGGTAAAAATCGTTCTGTAGAAGTAGAATTAAATAGTGGTGGAACATATGTGATGGAAGTGTTACAAACAGATGCAGCTATTAATCCGGGTAATAGTGGTGGACCTTTAGTTAATATTAATGGTGAAGTTATTGGTGTAAATTCACTTAAATTAGTTGAAGATGAAGTTGAAGGAATGGGGTTTGCAATTCCGATTGAATTTGTTATGTCTGCTGTTGAATATTTAGAGCAAGGCAAGGAAATTGAAAGACCAGTGTTTGGAGTAACAATAATTGATTCAAATAATATATATGCGTTATATCAATATGGTATTAAGTTAGATGATAATATTGAAGGTATTGTTGTTATTGAAGTAGAAGAAGGTTATCCAGCACAAGAAATAGGACTTACTAAAGGTGATGTTATTACTGAAGTTAATGGTACTAAAATAACTGATACTGCGGATTTCAGAACTGAATTATATAAATATAATATTGGGGATGAAATTACCATTAAATATGTAAGAGATGGCAAAGAATATCAAGGAAAAGCTAAGTTGACAAAGAGTGCGTAATATTTGAGTTGAATTTATTTTCAACTCTTTTTTATTGTTTTTAAATATGGTATACTTAATTAGAAAATAGGTGATTTGATGAATATAGTAAAAATAGATGAAAAGATATTTAGAGAATATGATATTAGAGGTATTTATGGGATAGATTTAACAGAAGATGTTGCTTATACTATGGGACGTAGTTTTGCTTCTTATATTGCTTTAAAAGGCCAAAATAAGGTGATTGTAGGATATGATAATAGAATATCTTCACCAATTCTTTATAATGCATTAGTAAAAGGCTTAATTGAATCAGGAGCTAATGTAATATCACTAGGTTTAGTTACAACACCAATGTATTATTTTGCTAAAAAAAAATTAGCTATTGAAAGTGGTTTAATGATAACCGCAAGTCATAATCCTAAAGAATATAATGGTTTTAAAATATCTTTTGATTTAATGGGAAATGCTTATGGTAAATTGATTACTGACTTTAGAGATTTTACTAATAATCATAATTTTATTAGTGGTACAGGTTCATTATCTATGTATGATATTACTAACGAATATCTTGAATTAATTAAAAATAGTTTATTAATGGGTAATCGTAAAGTAAAAGTAGTAGTAGATTGTGGAAATGGAACAGGTTCAATAATTATTAAAAAAGTATTAGATATGTTAAATATTGAATACTATTTATTAAATTGTGAATCTGATCCTAATTTTCCAAATCATCAACCTGACCCATGTGTGCCTGCTAATCAACAAGAACTAGCTAGGAAAGTAGTTGAATTAGGATATGATTTAGGTTTTGGTATTGATGGTGATGGTGATAGAGTAGGACTAGTAGATGAATTAGGTAATATTTTAAGTACTGATTATTATTCTATTTTAATGTATCGTTATACTAATATACCTGATAAACGAGCAATCTATGACGTTAAAAGTTCTCGTGTTTTAATTGATGAACTTAATAGACTAGGTTTTACACATAAAATGAATCGTACAGGCAATTCTTATATGAATATGGAAATTAATAAAGGTAAATACTTATATGGTGGGGAATTCTCTGGCCATGTATGGTTTAATGATCGCTTTATGGGCTTTGATGATGGTATATATGCTGGCCTTAGAGCAGTAGAATTAATATCACGTAGTGAGTATACTTTATCGCAATTATTAGCAGGAACTAATAAATATTTTTCCACAAGTGAAATAAAAATAGAAGTAACAGAAGAAAATAAATTTAAGATAGTAGATTTATTTGAAAACTATTGTATTAATAAACAATATAAATATGAAAATATAGATGGTGTTAGAGTAGAATTTCCAAATGGTTGGGCTCTAGTTAGAGCATCTAACACAGGACCACATTTAACTGTTAGATATGAAGCAACTACGGAAGAAGAATTAAATAAAATTAAAGAAGAATTCGACAATATTATTAATTTATTAAAATAACTACACATTCGTGTAGTTTTTATATGACCATTTTTTATATAAAACATATATTAATTTAGGAGGTAGTTTATGGCTAAAAAAGTGGTAATTGATGCTGGCCATGGAGGAGAAGATCCAGGTGCTAGTGGAAATGGAATAGTTGAAAAGGACTTAAATTTATTAATTGCTAAAGAAATAGAAAAACAACTTAAAGCAGCTGGCGTTGATGCAACATTAATAAGAACAACTGATGAAACAATATCACCAACGGAAAGAGTTAATAGAATATTAAATGCTTATGGTAATAAAAGTGATGTAGTAGTAGTATCTAATCACATAAATGCGGGAGGTGGCGAAGGTGCTGAAGTAATCTATGCTCTTCGTAATGATGATACATTATCTAATATGGTATTAAATGAACTAGAAAAAGAAGGTCAAGTAATAAGAAAAGCTTATCAGAGAAGATTGCCTAGTGATACTTCTAAAGATTATTATTTTATTCAAAGAGAAACAGGGATTACAGAACCTATTACGGTTGAATATGGCTTTTTAGATAATGCTAAAGATGCTGCTAAATTAAAAGATAATTATATTAAATATGCACAAGCTGTAGCTCGTGCGATTATAAAATATGTTGGTAGTGATAGTAATACTTATAAAGTTGTTGCTGGTGATACTTTGTGGAGTATAGCTCGTAAGTTTAATACAACTGTTAATGAAATAAAAGAATTGAATAATTTATCATCTAATTCTTTATCTATAGGTCAAGTATTAAAAATACCAGTAAAAGAAGAAGTAGTTGGTGATAATGTTTATGTTGTTCAAAGTGGTGATAGTTTATGGAGTATCGCTCGTAAATTTAATACAACAGTTACTGCGATTAAGGAAAAGAATAATTTAAAAAGTGATTTATTAAATATAGGTCAAAAATTAATTATTCCTGAAGATACTAATGAATTTGTTACTTATACTGTAAAAAGTGGTGATACGTTATATAAAATAGCTAATAATTTTAATACAACTGTACAAGAAATTATGAGTTTTAATAATTTAAAGAGTAATTTATTAAGTATAGGTCAAGTGTTGAAAATACCTGGTACTATTGATAGAACGTATACAGTTGTAGCAGGTGATAGTTTATGGAGTATAGCTCGTAAATTTAATACAACAGTTGATAATCTTAGAGCAAAAAATAATTTAAAAAGTGATTTACTAAGTATAGGTCAAGTGTTGAAAGTATAATAAAAAAAGCCATTAGAAGTGATTTGAAAAAAATCTACACGAAATAAAAAGCATGTAGATTTTTTATGTGTTAAAATTAGTATGAGGAGGATAAATAATGACAAGGGAATATAGAAATTTTACTAGAGAAGAAAAAATTAAAGCTGTAAAAATGGTTTTAATTGATAAAAAGTCTCAAATGTAAATGGTAAAACAGTGATATTTGTAAAAATATTCACCTCTCGAGAGTGTGTCGAGAAGTGATTGATTTAATAACTTAATACTTAGTGATACAAAGATAAGATATTATATTGTCATATAAACTTTTATTGTAAAAATAAATATTTATAGTTACTTAGGAGCAACTTGTTATAAGCTTTAATCTAAATAAAGATAAATTATTGTTAAACGAACAAATGTATGATATGATATTAATGGTGATTAACTATGAAAAAAATAATCGTAAATAAAGCAAAATGTAAAAAATGTGGTGATATAATTGAGTCTAAAGAGGTAAATGATTTTAAAAGGTGTACTTGTGGTAGTATAGCAGTAGATGGAGGACTAGAGTATATTAAAAGAGTTGGTAATAAAGAGGATGTAATAGAACTTTCAAAATTTGAAAATATTGTAACAAAGGAGAACAAGAAATATGAATAATATTGAACAATATAAAGAAAAAACTTTTGAAGATATAAAGCATATAGATGATAATGGTAATGAATATTGGGAAGCAAGGGAATTGCAAAAAATATTAGGTTATAAAGAGTGGCGATATTTTTCAGCGGTTATTGAAAAAGCTCAAGTAGCATGTTCACAAAGTAATAATAACATTAACTCCAATTTTGGTGTTAACACCAAAATCGTATCAGCAGGCAAGACTACAAAACCTATTATTGACTATAAATTAAGCAGATATGCTTGTTACTTGATTGTACAGAATGCTAATCCAAAATATGAAGCAGTAGCTTTAGGACAAACTTACTTTGCTGTTCAAACAAGAAAAATGGAATTGACTGAAGAAGAGTATAATAATTTAACAGAAGATGAAAAAAGATTGTATAGAAGAAAACAAACTAGAGATGGTAATAAAATACTATATAAAATTGCAAAAGAAAAAGGTGTAAAGAACTTCGATAAATTTACCAATGCAGGTTATAAAGGACTATATAATGGTGAAACTGCTAATGATATAGCTAAGAGAAAAGGATTAAGATATAGAGAAGATATACTTGATAAAATGGGAAGCGCTGAATTAGGTGCTAACATATTTAGAATAACGCAAACAGAGGCTTTATTAGAAAAACAAGAAGAACCTAATGAACAAGTAGCTACTAATACTCATTTTAAGGTGGGTAAAGCAGTTAGGGATACTATAAAAAAACTTGGTGGAACAATGCCAGAAGATTTGCCCACTCCCAAAAAGTCTATAAAAGAAATAGAAAAGGAAGAATTAAAAAAATTAGAATCAGTTAAATAATCCAGTATTATACTGTGACAATTATTGATAATATTTTTGGAAGTTAATATTATTTGCGATTTTGGTGTTTATCCCTAAATCGTGGAAATTAATAAAAATTACACAATTATTAAAGAAAACTACAAAAAACGATGGTACAAAATGTAAAATAAAAATAGTACAAAATATAAAATATATGTTTATTCTTTTTAAAAATATAGTATAATATGAGTAGAATTTAATATTTTATGAAAAATATTTACTTAGAATTGTGGATAATATAAGAAAACGAATTAAAATATGTGGTTATTGTAATAGAATGCCCAAATGACATTGGAAGTTATTTGTTTTTCAATGTTTTTGTAAGAGTATAATAGAGTTAGAAAATTAGATAAAGAATTCAATATGATAATATTACCGAAACGAAATCCTAGTTTTTTATTTTTTTAATGGATCAGGATTGAGAAGATGGAATATACGTTGTATCAACAGGAAATTTAAATAATAATTTTAAGGAGTTTGGAATGTATGATTAGGTTATCACAAATAAAAGATGCGTTGGAAGACGTTAATATGGAAAGTAGTTGTTATTTTAACAAAGAAACAAATGAAATATTATGGTATTTAGGTTACAACCAAGAATATTCAACTTATAGAGAAGAAGATGAGCATAATGAAAATATAATAAGTATGTTTGATTTTTTTACTAAGAATGATTACTATATAATGCAAGATTTTATTAATGAAGTTAGAGAAACTGATTTAAGAAATAAATTATACTTAGTTACTAAAGGTAAAGGTGCATTTAGTAGATTTAGAAATGTTTTAGAAGAAAACAATATAGTTAATGATTGGTATCAGTATAGAGATAACAAATATAAAGATATAGCAAAAGCGTGGTGTATTGATAATAATATTGACTTTGAAGAAGATTGTTGAAGTAGAGATAGTGTATGGATAATTATGAAATAAAATTAGAAAAAAATAAAAAAAGAAATGAAAATTATATTCAAGAATTTGAAGTTTGGTTAAAAGAAAAGAATTTAGCTCCTAAGACAATCAAAAAACATTTAAGTAATATTGAACTTTATTTAAACGAATACTTAAACTATTATGAGATTACAAAAATGGAAGATGGTATTTTTGATGTATATTCATTTTTAAATGATTGGTTTATAAGAAAATGTCTGTGGGCTTCTAAATCTTCCATTAAAGAAAATGCATCAAGTATTAAAAAGTTTTATCAATGTATGAGTGAAAAAGAATACGTGAAAGTTGAAGATTATAAACTTTTATGTAAAGAAATAAAAGATAATATGGAAGAGTTTTTAGATTCGGTAAATACTTATGATGATGGATCATATTATGATCTGTTTATGTAGGGAGTAAAATATGAATGAAGTAGAAAAATTTAATTTAGAAAATGCCGCAAATACACCAATAGTAAAAGATTTAAGAGGATTACTTGACACTCTAGTAGTAAAAGATTTAAAAAATATAGGGGATTTATTTTTAATAAATAGGTTAAGCAATAAACGAAGAAGTGAACTTGTTGAAATTATATATAATGTTCTTACCGATGGAAATAAATTATCAGAAGTAATTGAAAGATTTATAGATAAAGAATTTAATTTATTAAAAAAACTTATGAAAAATAAAGGTACAATTCAAGATAATTATATAAGTGTAGAAAATTATCATTTTCTTTATATGTTAGGAATTGTATTTATTTTTAGAAGAAATGATAAATTTTATATATCAATAACTGACGATGTTTATAATGTTTTAGATAAAATCGACTTAAAAAAGTTTGACATAATAATTGAAGAAAATACTAAAGTATATTATCTTTTAAAATCAATGGTTGAATTATATGGTGTAGTATCATACGGGGATTTAATAGATTCTTATTGTTATTATTATGGTAAAGATGATTTTATGGATGTACCACCAAATGCTTTATTTTTTTGCGAAAGACTTGATAATATATCTCATATACATACAGATGATAATTCATATTTTGTAAGTAGAATATTAACTCATGACAAATTTGAACCAATTTTAGATGATATAGTAAATAGACAATTAGAAATCAAAAGAAAACCAATAAAATTAAATGAATTGCTTAAATATATTAATGACTATTATTACGAAGAAACAACTTCTAGAAAAGATTTTAAACAATATTTAAGCAAAAATAAAATTAGTGAAGACGTTATAGAGGCTATTATGATTAATATGATAAACATGTTTAAGTTAGGCCATTCATTTGTAGAAGTTGTAATTCCTATGTTAGAGGATTATGGATTAGAAATAACTGAAAATAATATACAGGAAATAATAAACCATTTAATTGTAATTTATAATAATACTAGAGTATGGATAAACAATGGATGGACACCAATTGAAATGAGAAAAGAATATAAAAATTAATTACACAATGACCATCCCCAGGTGGAGAAGGTGCTGAAGTAATCTATGCTCTTCGTAATGATGATACATTATCTAATATGGTTTTGAAAGAATTAGAAAAAGAAGGTCAAGTATTAAAAATACCAGTAAAAGAAGAAGTAGTTGGTGATAATGTTTATGTTGTTCAAAGTGGTGATAGTTTATGGAGTATAGCACGTAAATTTAATACAACAGTTGATAATCTTAGAGCAAAAAATAATTTAAAAAGCGATTTACTAAGTATAGGTCAAGTATTGAAAGTATAATAAAAAAAGCCGTTTGGCTTTTTTTAGTGTAATGTGTTACAAACTCCTGGAAATGGTATATAGAAGCAATGTTTTTTATATCTGCCTGCTAGTTCTTGATCCCACCATACAGCAAGACATGATGCTCCTTCGACAGGTGCATAAAACCATAAGGCATTAGTAGCAGGATAATAGTATTCTCCTCTTATAATTCTATCTGCTAGACTTTTTTCTAATTCAGTTGGACTACCAATAAATAATGAACTATTAATGCCACTAAATCCTCCAGGATTTTGATATATAGCTTCTGTTATAGTTGTTATGTTTTTAAATGTTAAACAGTTGGCTAGAACTCTGTTTACAACAACGTTTCCTACCATTAGCATGCCAAGGTTTCCTTCACCAACTGCTTCAGCTCGCATTAAACGAGCAAGCAAATCTCGTTCTTTTTCATTATATTTAACAATAGTCATATATTATTCACCAATATATTATATGAAAAATGTTATTTTTATTGAAAAAAGAAAATTATTATGTTATAATTTATGCACGTAGGGGTATGATGCAATGGTAGCATGCCGGTCTCCAAAACCGTTCATGTGGGTTCAAATCCTGCTACCCCTGCCAGATGTTAATAGCTCCAAAATTATTTGGAGTAAATATATATTTTGACCATAGAAATAAAGGGTTTCTATGGTTTTTATTTTACCTTAGAAAAGAGGTAAAAAAATGAAATATATAGTTGAAAAGTTAACAAAAAATGACGAATTAGAAAGTAAAATTAAAGTATTATGTAGTTTTAAAAATATTAAATTTAATATTAAGCAAGGAAGGATAATATCAATAGAAAATACTAATATAAGTTTTATTGTTCCTCATAAAATCATTTTAGATATAAATAAATATAAAATACTATTGTTATATTTTGATAACGATAATTTATTCCTTTATGATAGACGAATTCCAATAAATATTAGAAAGTTGGAAAATATAATATCTAAATTAAAAAATCGTTAGAAAGGAATATGCATTAGTAATGTATTTGGTAAAATATTATGTCTAAAAGTAAATTAGGAATGATATCGTTTGATATTAATAAAAAATTTACAAGTAAAGAAGAAGCATATAGATATGGTAAAAGATTAAAGGAATTTATTAGATATAGTTGTAATAAGTATAATTGGGCTGCACAGGCATTAATATGTATAAGTAATATTAAAGGTAGTAGTTCATATTTATATTTTGAACATAGTGGCAAAATTGGAAGACCAAAGAAAAAAAGAGAAAATTTTGAGATAAAGATAAATGTTGATTGGCATATACATGTTTTATTAGTATCTAAGCCAAGTTATGCTTTTTGGAATAAAATAAAAGAGTATTTAGATAAAAATTGGTTTGGCGGGAAAAGAAATGATTGTATAAATTGTAATAATAAAAAGGTATATAAAAAGAGTTGTAATATTAACATAGTTGAATATTATATAAATCAAAGTGAAGAAATATTATTTTGTAATTATAATTGTAGAGATTTAATTCCAAAAGGTTATAGTTTAAAAGATTTATATTATGCTAATTTGAAAATGCATTCATCAAATAAGTATTATAGAAAATATATAAATAGGAAAGACGAAATAGATAATAATTATTATAAAATAAAAGATTTTTATTGGAATGTTACTAAAGAAAAAAATGAAAAAGATAAAAAGGCATTTATGAAATGTGTTCAATTAAGAAAAATTGCAGAAAATTACGAAAAATTAGAAATAGGTAATTTAAAAAGAGATAATAATGTACAGAATGTTAGTCATCAAAGAATATTTGATGAAACGCCATTTTAAAAGGAAATGACAATAAAAAAAAGATAGAATTATCTATCATATAATATATATAATTATATATATAATTTATATAAAAATAAGTATAAAGTTAAAAGATAAATTAGTCTTTATAAGTATAAAAATTAGTATAAATAATTAAAAAAATATATATACATATTTATTGTTACTTTCGTTATAAATAGTAATGTTATTGATGGTTAATACTTAGATTTGTATATATATTTTCTACTTGTTATCATTTAATCCATCTATATATGCTTCTGCTTTTGCTCTATTTATATTAGATAATTTGTTTATTTTGTTTAATAATAAAAAGTCATTTTCACTAATGTTATTAGGTTTAATATCGTCTATTGGCATATTATATTTAGTTCGGCATAATAAATAATCGATAGATGTATTATAATAATTAGCAAGTTTAATGAGCATATCGGAACTTGGGAATACTCTGCCAGTTTCATAAGAAGATATAGTTTCTTGGGTTGTATTTAAGTCTATTGCTACTTTTGTTTGTAATAAATTCTTTGAAACTCTAATTTCTTTTAAGTTATTTTTCATAATATTGCCTCCTCGTATAATAGTTTTGTAAGTGTTATTTTACTTACATTAACTATTTTTATTTATTCTATTTTATAAGTAAAAA
>CALVQV010000023.1 GCA_944358325.1 uncultured Bacilli bacterium | reverse complement strand
GTACAGTATCGACTCAAATATTCAAATTAATTAATTAATCTTTTTATTTAGTGAGTACTTGACAGGTACTAGTATCTTAATCTTCTATTTTGTTAACTCAGTTTTTAAGTTTTCTCTTTCTTTAACAAGTAAATTAGATAGTGTATCCAAATCTAAATCAATATTATTATAATTACTAATTTTACCAGCTAAAGTACTAATTAAAGTATGATTATAAACATCATCTGCTTCTAATACTTGTGTTTCAACTTTATCATTATTTAAATAATAAACAACTGTAAAATATTGATATTTATCATTATTACCTTCAATAACTAAATGAAAGAAACCATATGGTATATTTCTGTCCAAAATATTAGGTATTTCATAATTAATAGCTAAACTACTAACACTATTTTTATTGTCATTTATTTTTAAAATAGATTTATCTGAAAATTCATATGATGTATTAATATAATTATCTTTATTAATATTAAAAAGTTCAGTATCATCACTTAAAACAAGCATAAAATTAACACTTTTAAGATCTCCAGAATGTTTACTTCTTTTTAAAGTTAAATTAAATGAATTACTTTCTGTAACCTTAGAAGTCAATATATAATCAGCATCTTCAGTTGCTAATTTATGATTCATTTCTTTTTTATACACACTAAAACAAACTAAAATTATAATTATTCCAATAATAAATAATAATATTCTAAATTTCTTATTCTTATCTCTCATAACTTACACCTATTTTAATTATAACATAACAGAAATAAAAAAAGCATAAATATTTATGCTTAATTTACACTTTAACTAAAAGATAGCCCATCTTTAGATAATTTATTAACATATTCTAAAGCATCTTCTTTTTTACTAATAAACTCTGTTTCATTTGGTATACCATTACAAAGCGCTAAAGCAAATATTCCATCATTCATCTTAGAAGCAATATCTTTTATTTGTTTTATTTGCTTATCTGACAAGATATCAGTATCCTTAGGAAGAAAAAGCATATTAGAAACAATTCTTTCATTTATTTCTTCAAAATACTCATCAACAAAAATAAAAGTAGCTTCTCCCATACTTGCTAAAAAATTAGAATAATACATTTCTTTACCATCAAAGCCATTTCTCTTATCTTTAAGTTTGCCCAATTGTTCATATCTTACTTTATCATTATTAGCATAATACTTACTTAAAATATTTTCTAAATTACAAATATGTGTCTTTCTTTCATCAAAATTAATAATACCGTCTTCAAATTTAATTGTTATTTCTAATTCATAACTACCACTATGATACTTAAAAGTATCAACAGAATTTACATTTTCATATTTATTAGAAATAATACATCCTCTTTTATTCATAAAATACTTCCTTTTCTAATTAACATTATACGATACAAAAATGCAAAAGAAAAGAAGTATTGAAAACAATACTTCCTTCTTTTGCAATAAATATTAACGTTTTGAGAATTGTGGAGCACGACGAGCAGCTTTTAAACCTGGTTTCTTTCTTTCTTTGCTTCTTGGATCACGAGTAACAAAACCAGCACGTTTTAACATAGTACGATAACTATCTTCATTACCTTCATTTGCTTTATCATAAAGAAGTAAAGCACGAACGATACCTAATCTTACCGCACCTGTTTGTCCTGTAAATCCACCACCATTAACTTTAGCTTCGATGTCAAATGTTTTTTCATTGTTTGTTAATACAAGAGGTTGCATTAAATCCATAACGTTAGTTTCGTAAGGGAAAAATTCTCTTACATCTCTACCATTAATTGTAATTTGTCCTTTTCCTGGTGTCATCTTAACTTGAGCAATAGATGATTTTCTACGTCCAGTACCAGTAAATACTTTATTTGCCATTTAAAGACCTCCTTAGTTATTTTTTAACTCAACTGGTTGTTGAGCAGTATGTGGATGTTCATTTCCAGCATACACAAATAATTTTTTATACATTTGACGACCTAATCTACCTTTTGGTAACATTCCTTTTACAGCTCTTTCAAGCATTTCTTCAGGATAGTTTTCTACCATTTCTTTAGCTGTTCTTTCTCTTAAACCACCAGTATATCCACTGTGATTGTAATACATTTTATCATTTAATTTGTTTCCAGTTAATTTAACTTGTGAAGCATTAACAATGATAACATAATCACCACAATCGACATGAGGAGTATAAGTTGGTTTGTTTTTTCCACGTAAGATATGAGCTGCACGAGTTGCAACACGTCCTAAACTTTCACCTGCTGCATCGATTACATACCAATTACGTACAACGTTTTCTTTTTTTTGCATGAATGTGTTTTTCATAATATTTTTCCCTTTCTTAAATTATCTCCTTTTTAGGTGTTCCCAATACCTAAATCGGTGGGATATATAAAATGTACCAGTTAAAATTGTACTAAAAAAGCCTATATTTGTCAATATAAATATACGCTTTTTCCCTTTATTTATTATCTTTTAATACTATTATTAAAAACATCAACATTTTTAGCTTGATTTTTTAAATATTTACTTTTTACATTACGTAAATATAAATATTCATGCTTCTTACCATTATATTTAAATCTTAATATATTCTTACCACTTTTACTATTACTAATTAACTTAACATCTTCTAAATCACTTAGCTTAATTAAAGTTACAAAACGTGGTGTTTTATTATCTAACTTAAACTTACTAACTATAAGATTACCTTTATTAGTAATGCCTAAATAAGTAGGTTGATTATAACCTGTAAAACCACCAATAATTGCGCCACATAAAGCACATAACCATATGGCAATATCATTTTTTAAAAGCATTACTGTTACGAAAATAAAAATAAATAAAATTAACCAAACCCAAATTGTATTAGCCTTTAAATCACTACCATAAACATGACTCTTTAACTTTTCACCATCTAACTTATCTTCTAAAGATAGAACAACAACTTCTTCTTTCAACATATAATCACCTAATTATATTATATCATTTTTTAAACTTTACATCTACTAAATATAAACCACATGGCTCTGCTGTTATACCTGCACATTTGCGATCTTCACTCTTTAAGATAACCTCAACTTCTCTAGGATCTCTTTTTAAAGAACCAACCTCTATTAAAATACCAACCATATTTCTTACCATATAACGCAAAAAACCATTCCCCGTAAAGCTTATTTCTAAAATATTATCATTCCTTTTAAAATCAATACTATAAATAGTTCTTTCATAAGAATCTCTTTCATCTTTAGCCGTTGTAAATGATTTAAAATTATGTGTGCCAATTAAATACTTACTAGCCTCTTCCATTTTCATAATATCTAAATCTTGATTATATTGATAAACATAATCACAACTAATAGGATCATATTCTCCCATATTTATTTTATAGACATAAGTTTTATTTAAAACATCAAAACGAGCATGAAAATCATTAGAAACAACTTTAACATCTTTTATATATATATATCTACTAACTAAACTATTTAAAGCCCTTTTTAAACATAAACATTCTATATTAATATCTAAATCAAAATGGGCATATTGCTTATATGCATGTACTAAAGCATCAGTTCTACCTGTTGCGACTAAAGAAACTTTTTTCTTATTGATTTTTTCTAAAGCAGATTCAATATTACTTTGAACAGTCTCTTTATCTGGCTGTTTTTGCAATCCATAAAACTTTGAACCATCATAACTAAATGTAATTAAATACCTCATAAAATAATCACCTCGACAATAGTTAAAATCAATAATACAATATGTATACCTAAATAAAAATAATCAAACAACATAACTTTGCTTTCTCTAAAAGGAACAATATCTTCTTTTAAACTATAATACCTTACTTCATAAGCATCGGCAACTTCATCAGCTCTTTTAAAAGACAAAGTAAACATAGGAATAATAATAGCTTTTAAAATGCGCCACTTTTCATTTAACTTAGCTGTTTTATAATCCATTCCACGACTTGCTAAAGACTTCATTATCTTATTTGTTTGTTCTAAAAGAATAGGTATAAATTGTAACGCCAAAGTAATAATTAAACAAATAGCTTTAACAGGTAAAATACACTTAAAAATACCAAAAATACGTTCTAAAGCATATGTAATATCACTACTTTTTGTTGTATAAGTTAAAATAAAAGAATATAAAATTAAATTAATAAAACGAATAATAATTAAAATTATTTCTCTAATATCAACACGACATATAAAACTAATAACAATATACATCAAAATAAAATATTTCATCTTCCAAACAGCTTTAAAATATAATTTAAAACTAATATTAGACAAAAAAATAATCAACAAAACTAAACATGTAAAAAGTAAATTAACAAATATATTATTACTAATAAATATAGAAATAATAAATAAGAAAATAGAAATAACTTTAATAATTGGATTTAACATATGAATATATGATTGTATAGGAAAATATTTAAAAACAATATTATTTAACATAACGATATATATCCTTTATTAAATCATTTATTTCATCTCTATACCCAATCTTAATCTTTTTCTTTTCTAAAACTTTATTAGAAAAACTAATTAATTTAGGCGCTAAAACACCATATTTGCGTAAACGTTTTTCTTGTTTAAAAACTTCATATTTATCACCACTAAAAACAACCTTACCTTTATTTAAAACAATTACATTATCTACTAAACTATGCAAAAAATCTGTATCATGACTAGATATAATAATTGTTTTATTATAGCGTTTTTTTAATAATTTAACTAATCTAATAAAACTCTTCTTACTTTCAAAATCCAAACCAATTGTAGGTTCATCAAAAATAATAACTTTAGGATTAAAAATTAAAATAGAAGCAATCGCAATCTTACGTTTTTCACCATTACTTAAAGAAAAAGGATCACGTTCTAAATAACTATCATTTAGACCAACCATTTTTAAGGCTTCACGAATACGTTCATCCTTTTTATCTCTTTTATAATTAAATTGTTCTAAACCAAATCCTATTTCCTTAGAAACTGTTGTATGAAAAAATTGTTCTTCAGGAAATTGGAAAACCATTCCTACATCAAAACGTAAAGCATTAATATTATTTATTTTTTTATTTGGTTCTAAAACAAAAGATCCAACTTCTACACTACCGCTAGTAGGTAATAACAAACCATTAATTAACTGTATTAAAGTTGTCTTACCACTGCCACTTTTACCAACAATACCTGTTATTTTACTTTTTGGAATAACGATATCAATATCGCTTAAAACTTCTTTAGAACCATAACTAAAACTAACATGATTAAACTTTATTTCCATAATGTCTTCACCATCTCATTCATATCAAAAATAATTCTATCAACTAAATTATAATATTTTAATTTAATAGACAAATCAGCCATAAAAGATGGTTCAAAACCAACTTTTTTAAGCAACTTTTCATCACTCAAAATAACTTCTTTTTTCTCATGCTTTAAAACACGCTTATCGCTAATCAAAACAATATCATCACCATAATTAGCATCCTCAATATCATGTGTAACATTAATAATTGTTATTTTCTTTTGACGATGAATCTTTTTTAACAAAGAATATAATCTTTTTTTCATAACCCCATCAATCATTGTAAAAGCTTCATCTAAAATTAAAATCTCAGGATCAGTAATTAAAACACTCGCAAGCGCAATTAATTGCTTTTCTCCTCCACTTAGATGATGAGGATCTTTATTTAATAAATCTTCTATTTCAAAATAAGAAACTATTTCTTGTAATTTCTCTTCTTGAAGATAACGAGGATAACGTAAATTTTCCATACCAAAAACTAAATCCCCAATAACAGTCTCAGATATAAATTGATTGTCAGGATTTTCAAAAACAATTCCTATTTTTCTTCTAATAGTATTTAAATTTTCACTATTCATCTCTAAACCATCAATAACAATTGAACCTCTACTAGGTAATAAGCCTACTAGAAGACGCGTTAAAGTACTTTTACCAGTACC
Source organism: uncultured Bacilli bacterium (assembly GCA_944358325.1). Lineage (GTDB taxonomy): Bacteria > Bacillota_I > Bacilli_A > RF39 > UBA660 > CALVXF01. The sequence continues at coordinate 9,496 of CALVQV010000023.1, read as the reverse complement.
ATTACGCCCAATAATAGTTGTAAAACTACCTGATTCTATATTTAAATCTAAACCATTATAAACATATTTATCATTATATTTAAAAACTAAATCTTTAATTTCAATAAGTGCCATATATCCACCCCGACTGCTTATATATTATAATACATATACAAAATTTAAACAAGAAAAAAGACTAACTACGTTTAGCCTTTTGTATTTTGTAAGTAGCGTGTAATAAAACACGTCTTGGTAAGAAGCGACTTATAAAAATTGCTCCTTTCATATCTATCCCCGGTATAATAAGCATTTTTTTCTTAAACATTTTCTTTATTGCATATTTACTAACTTCATAACTATCTTTAGCCTTCATTTCAAAATGAACTTTAGCAACCTTATTAAACTCTGTATCAACAGGTCCTGGACATAAAACACCAACATAAACATTAGAATTTTCTTTTTTTAATTCTTCATTAATAGCCATTGTCAAATTAAGAACATATGCTTTAGTTGCATAATAAGTAGCCATTAAAGGGCCAGGCATAAAACCCGCACTACTTGCAACATTTAAAATATAGCCACGATTTTTTTTCTTAAAATCGCCTAAAAATAACTTTGTTAAAATATGAACAGCTTTAATATTTAAGTCAATCATGTCTAACTCTTTATCAATACTTACCTTAGTAAAGTCACCAAATGCTCCAAAACCAGCATTGTTAATAACTATATCAATATCCATATCTTTTACTTCATTATAAAGTTTTACACAATTAAAACTACTACCTAAATCCATACTGATAACATCAACATTAACATCTAACTCTTTTTTTAAACGATCTAAACGATTCTTACGACGCGCAACTAAAACTAAATCATAACCCATACTAGCAAGAATACGAGCCATATCTGCTCCCATACCACTACTAGCCCCAGTAATTAATGCTTTCATATTATCACCTCTTCTTTAAGAGTACCATATCTAAAAGGAAAATGCAAAGATTTTAATTCTTTCCACTGTAAATTAAGTACCAATCCTCTATCTTTTCAAGACCACTACCAATTAAATCCTTAACATATGACCATCCAATCTTAGCAAAATCTTTAATATCACTAAAAGTAGACTTAACAGTCATACATAATTCTGAATTACTATCACAAATAACACTTCCAGTTTCCATATATAAACTTACCATCTCATCTTTAAAATTATGATACTTGCTACTCAAATATTCTTTATAAGTAGGAAACTTACTTTCAATCTTACTATCAATCATAAAAGCAATTTTCATAACTTCTATTTTTGCTTTATCAGTCAATTCACTAAACTTATAACCCTTAATTTCTCCATCATAAAAGAAAAAATCAACAACCGTAATAAAACCATTTTTAATTTTATCACTAAAACTACTCTCGCTAGTAACCTCATTATTTAAATTATTAAAATAATCAATAACATCACTTTCACTCTTAATAACAACATTTTCTTTATTACCATCATTATTACTATCATCAACATTATTATCTTTATTAGAATCATTATCTGGTGTAACTACATCATCATTAATTATTTCTTCCTTCTTTTCAAGAATATCAACTTTACCAGCAATTAATTGCATAGGACTAGTTTCCAACACATTACCATCATAAGTAACTTTAATAACATCACCAACACTTAAAGCATCAGTATTAACATAAACTTGATATTCACTGCCATTTACATCCATTAAAACATAATCATCACTAACACTAACAATTTTACCTTCTAAATACTTATTATCTTTAATTTCATCACTTTTGGTAACAAAATTGAAAATTAATATAATTCCCAACACAAAACATATAACAATAATATTAGTCCATAACATATATCTTTTATTCATACTACCACCTCTAGTAATAAGTATAATATCACAAAATTAAAAATAAGTAAAAATACTAAAAAATAGCACACACGTTTTACGCGTATTTTTCAATATTACAAAATCAATAATATAAAATAAAATTGGTGATACAAAATGGTCAAACTAAAACAGAAACGCCCTCTTTCAATAGGAGCTAAATTAAGGAATTTAAGAGAAGATAATGATTATAGCCAAAGTGAGATTGCCAATATACTATTTTGCAGTCAACAAACTTATTCTAGATATGAATCAGAAGAAATTAAAATTGATGTTGCCAGCTTAATTATATTATCTGAATTTTATAATGTTAGTATTGACTATATTGTAGGCTTAACCAATGATAAAAAACGTCATTTTTTAGATAACTAAATTACTTTAGTTTTTTTTTGCACAAAAAAAGATGCTTATTTAGCATCTCCTTCTACTAATTCTAAAATAACCATTAAGGCATCATCGCCTTTACGTTCAGTAAGTTTTAAAATTCTTGTATATCCACCATTTCTATTTGCATAACGTGGAGCAAGAACATCAAATACTTTTTTAACAACTTCAGCGTCGTTATGTAAGAAAGCAAGTGCTTTTCTTCTTGAAACTAAATCACCTTTTTTACCATAAGTAATCATTTTATCAACAAATTTACGAGCTTCTTTAGCACGAGTTTCAGTTGTTTCAATGCGTTCATTCATGATAAGATCTTTAGTTAAATTAGCAAGCATGCTTCTTCTATGTTTATTTTTAACTCCTAATTTTCTATAAGCCATAACTTTCCTCCTGACTATTAATCTTCATCACGGAATTTAAGTCCCATATCTTTAATTTTATCTACAACTTCTTTTAAAGATTTCTTACCTAAATTACGTATTTTCATCATTTCTAATTCTGATTTTTCTGTTAAATCGCCAAGGGTATTAATGCCAGCTCTCTTTAAGCAATTATATGCTCTTACAGAGAAATCTAAATCATCAATAGAAGTTTCTAATTTCTTTAATTTAGAATCTTCTTGTTTTGCATTCATAATACCTGTTGTATCAGCAATTTCACTTAAATTTGTAACAATATTTAAATGTTCAATAAGGATTTTAGCACCTAAAGCCATTGCTTCTTCAGGACGCATAGATCCATTAGTTGTAACATACATAATTAATTTATCATAACTTGCATCTTGCCCAACACGAGCACTTTCAACTTCGTAGTTGATTAATTCTATTGGTGAATAAGAAGCATCCATAGGAATATATCCTAATTTAGTATTTTCAATATGTGATTTATTATCTGCTGCTTGAACATATCCACGTCCATTTGCAACAATCATTTCCATATCTAATTTACCACCTTTAGCGACTGTTGCAATAACATGATCTTTATTTAAAACTTCAACATCACTATCGCATTCAATATCGCCAGCAGTTACAACACCTTCTTTATTTACTGAAAGATGAATAACTTTATCTTCTTCAGTATGATTTTTAACAACTACACCTTTTAAATTTAGAATAATTGTAGTCATATCTTCAACTACACCATCGATTGTTGAAAATTCGTGAGCAACACCTTCTACTTTTACAGCTACAATAGCGCTTCCAGGCATACTTGATAACATAACACGACGAAGTGCGTTACCAATAGTTGTTCCAAATCCTCTTTCAAGTGGTTCTAATTCAAACTTTCCATAATTATTATTTTCTACATATTCTGTAATTTTATAGATTGGTTTTTCAAAGTTTAACACTCTATTCACTCCTTTTCCTATATATTATCGTTCCAAATTATCCACGAGGACGTTTTGGTGGACGACATCCATTATGTGGGATAGGTGTTACATCGGTAATTGATTCAATTTCAAGTCCAGCTGTTTGTAATGAACGAATCGCTGTTTCTCTTCCTGAACCTAATCCTTTAACATAAACTTCTACCTTTTTCATTCCCATATCAACAGCAGCTTTTCCGGCAGCTTCAGCAGCCATACCAGCAGCAAATGGAGTTGATTTTTTACTACCTTTGAATCCTAATGTACCAGCTGAAGCCCAGCTAATAGCATTACCATCAACATCACTTAAAGTAACAATAGTATTATTGAATGTTGAATGAACAAAGGCTTTACCCATTGGGACATTCTTTTTAACTTTACGTTTTCTTGGTTTATAAGCCATTTACATAACCTCCAATTTTCTTATCTATTATTTTTTCTTATTAGCAATTGTCTTAGGTTTACCTTTACGAGTTCTTGCATTTCTATTTGTTCTTTGACCTCTAACTGGTAACCCTTTTTTATGACGAGTGCCTTGGTAAGAATTAATTTCCATCTTTGTTTTAATATTCATATTAACTTCACGACGTAATTCACCTTCAGTAAGGTATTTATTTACTTCGTCACGAATAGCTACTACTTGTTCTGTTGTTAAATCTTTAGCTTTAGTATCTTTATCAACATTAGCAGCTTTTAAAATAGTATTTGATAATGATCTTCCGATACCATGAATATAAGTTAAAGCTATTTCAACTCTCTTATTATCAGGAATATCTACACCTTTAATACGTGCCATTTTTCTACCTCCTATTAACCTTGTCTTTGTTTGTGTTTAGGGTTTTCACAAATTACATATACTTTACCCTTACGTCTAATGATTTTGCATTTATCGCATATTTTTTTTACTGATGGTCTAACTTTCATATTATACCTCCTAATTTTTTCTATAGGTTATACGCCCATGTGTTAAATCATATGTTGATAATTCTAACACTACTGTATCACCTGGTAAAATGCGAATGTAATTCATACGGATTTTACCAGAAACATGAGCTTCTACAGTATGTCCATTTTCAAGTTGTACTTTAAATTTACCACCTGGTAAAACTTCTAGTACTTTTCCTTCCACTTCAATTGTATCTTCTTTAGCCATATATTTCACCTCTTTGTTAATATTTCATAACCATCTTTAGTAACTAATACTGTATGTTCATAATGTGCAGATGGCTTATTATCAGCGGTAACTATTGTCCAATCATCATCTAACTGATAGATTTCTCTAGTTCCTAGATTAAGCATTGGTTCAACAGCTATGACCATTCCTTCCTTTAGAAGTGGTCCAGTATGTTCTTTTCCATAATTAGGTACATCAGGATCTTCATGAACACTAGATCCAACTCCATGTCCTACAAGTTCTCTAACTACTCCTAAATTATGTTCCTTAGCATAAGCACTTACTTTATAACCTATATCACCAATTCTAGCACCTGGTTTAATAGCACTTAAACCTTCATATAAAGCTTTTTCAGTATGTTCCATTAAATATTCTTTTTCTGGACTAACTTTACCAACTTTATATGTCCAAGCCGAATCACCATGATATCCTTTATAACAAGCACCAATATCTAAGGTAATAATGTCTCCTTCTTTTAATTTTCTTTTTCCTGGAATTCCATGTACTACTTCTTCATTAAGAGAAATACATATTGCACCAGGAAAACCATATAATCCTTTAAAAGAAGGAGTTGCATTATGTTCTAAAATGAATTTTTCTGCTAATACATCTAGTTCTTTAGTTGTAATACCCGGTTTTAGATAAGCTTCTAAATAATGATGAGTCATTCCAACTATTTCCCCAGCTTTACGCATCAATTCAATTTCTCTTTCAGTCTTAATATTAATCATATAAAACCTACTTTTCTAAAATTTCAACAATTGTTTTAAAAACTTTATCTTTATCCTTGCTACTATCAACACGATAAAGATTGCCTTTAGATTCATAAAAATCTAATAAAGGAATTGTTAAATCTAAATATGTTTGGTAACGTTTTTTAAAAGTTTCATATGTGTCATCAGCTCTTTGTGAAAGAATAGAATGACAATCATCACATATTCCTTCTACTTGTGGTTTCATATTATCATACATTGAATTATAAATTTTACCACATTTAGGACAATTTAATCGTCCAACACTTCGTTTCATAGCTGTATCAAAATCTAAATCTAATAAAATCACGATACCTAAATCTTTATTTAATTTAGCTAAAATATCATCATATATTTTAGCTTGTTCCACATTACGTGGAAAGCCATCAAGTATATATCCATTATTGCAGTCATCTTTTTGCAAACGTTCAATTAATAATTCAGTTGTTACATCATCTCTTACTAATCCACCTGTTTGCATTTGATTAGAAATATATTCTCCACGTTCACTTTTTTCTTTGGCTGCTTCACGAAGCAAATCACCAGTTGAAATATGTGGAATATTATACTTTTTCGCAACCATAGATGATTGTGTTCCCTTCCCAGCGGCAGGGGGAGCAATAAAAATTATACTTTTCATTTTATCTTCTTCTTCTTCCTCTTCCTCTTACATAATCATGAGAAGCTAATTGACTCTCAATTTGTTTGTAAGTTTCTAAAGCAACACCAACAACGATAATAACTCCAGTTCCTCCTAATGTAACACTTGCACCTAAATTAGAAATTAAACCAAATAAAATTGGAATTCCTACTAAAGCAGCAAGAGCTAAAGCACCAACAATAGTTAAACGATTTAAAATTGTTTTAACATATTTTAATGTTTCATCACCAGGACGAACACCAGGAATATATCCACCATTCTTTTGTAAATTTTCAACTAATTCTTTTGGTTTTAATTGTAAGAATGTATAAAAATATGCAAAAGCTATAATAATTAATACATATACAATAAATCCCATTGGTGTTGAATAATTGATATATTTATTTACAAAATTAGTTACATCTTGATTATTCATAATTGCAGCTATAATTGATGGAATAGAGAATAGTGCTGATGCAAAAATAACAGGCATTACTCCGGCAGAATTAATCTTAAATGGCATATAATTTTGATTACCACCTAAGCTACCTGCACTTTTATTTGCATATTGGATTGGAATTCTTCTTTCAGCTGTTTCAATATAAACAACCCCAACAATAATTCCAAAATAAACAATAACAAATAAAACAAATTGCATAATACCATTAAATGTTGCACTATCGCCTATCATACCTTGATAAGCTGTATAAAACATTGTAGGTAAACTTGCTATAATACCAGCCATGATGATTAAAGAAATACCATTTCCTACACCTTTAGCTGTAACTTGGTCACCTAACCATAACAAGAAAGCAGTACCAGCAGTTAAAATTGTAGCAACTTCAACACATAGTAATGCATCTTTACCTGCAAAATTAAATGCAAACAAATAACCTTGAATAAATGCTAAGGCAATACCCATGATTCTTGTATACATATTTAATTTTACACGTCCTGTATGTCCTTGTTTAGATAACTCAGCAAAATATGGAATAATATCCATTTGTAATAATTGCATAATGATAGAAGCAGTAATATAAGGCATAACACCTAAGGCAAAAATTGAAAAATTTTGCAGACCGCCACCATTCATTATATTCATAAGTTCCAAAAATCCTAAATTATTAAGAGAAGTTTTTGGAATAATAGGCACAACAATTGTAGTACCTAATTTAAATATAAATAAAGCCATAAGAGTAAATAATATTCTCTTTTGTAAGTCTTTATTCGCAGGATTAAATATTTGCTTTACTGTCGCAAACATTTTAGATCACCTCTGCTTTTCCACCTAATTTTTCAATTGCTTCTTTTGCAGTGTCAGAGAACTTATGTGCTCTAACAGTTAATTTTTTATCTAATGTACCTTTTCCAAGTACTTTAATTCCGTCTAATCCTTTTTTAACTAAACCCATTTCTTTTAATAATTCTGGAGTAACTAAAGCGTCACTTTCGAATTTATTTAAATCACTTAAATTAATAGTAGCATATCTAACTTTAAATTGTGCGTTAGAAAAACCTCTTTTTGGTAAACGACGATATAAAGGTAATTGTCCACCTTCAAAACCAAATTTATGGCTATATCCAGTACGAGCTTTTTGCCCTTTTTCACCACGTCCACTAGTTTTTCCTAAACCAGATCCTGCACCACGTCCAACACGTGTACGTGCTTTAACAGCGCCTTCTGGTTGAACAATAGAATTTAATTTCATTATCTAATTTCCTCAACTTTCTTACCACGAAGTTTAGCAACTTCTTCAATAGTTTTTTGAGATTTTAATGCTTCTAATGTTGCATATGCCATATTAATTTTTGTATTTGAGCCAAGAGATTTAGATAAAATATCTTTAACACCTGCAAGTTCAAGTACAGCACGAACTGGTCCTCCAGCTTTTACTCCTGTACCTTCAGTTGCTGGTTTTAACATAACTTTACTAGCCCCTCTTCTTCCAATTGCTTCATGTGGGATAGTTCTATCTTCAATGATAGATACTCTTACTACATTTTTGTTAGCAGCTTGTTCAGCTTTACTAATTGCATCTGGTACTTCATTAGCTTTACCAGTTCCAATTCCTACTTTACCTTTACGGTCACCAACAACTACAGTAGCAGAGAAACGGAAATGACGACCACCTTTTGTTACTTTTGTAACACGACCAATATTGATTACTTCAGATTCGTATTTCTTTGGTCTTGGTTCTCTTCTTCTAGTTTCCTTTTCCATTTAGATTCCTCCTCTTAGAATTCTAATCCATTTTCACGTGCTGCTTCTGCTAAAGCTTTAACACGTCCATGATATAGGTATCCACCTCTATCAAAAGTTACTTTTGTAATTTTAGCTTTTTTTGCTCTTTTGGCAAGTAATTCACCAACTTTACTAGCAGCTTCAACGTTACCACCATTAGCAAGTTTTAATTCCTTGTCGATTGATGAAGCACTAACTAAAGTTTCACCTTTTGCATCATCAATAATTTGAGCAAAAATATTTTTATTTGATCTAAACACGTTTAGTCTTGGAGCTTCTGCTGTACCTACAACTTTTGCTCTAACACGTTCGTGTCTTGCTTTACGTACTTCATTACGTGATACTTTATTTATCATAGTAAAACGCTCCTTTACTTATTTTACTTACGCTGCTTTCTTTCCTTCTTTACGACGAACAACTTCATCTGCGTATCTTATACCTTTACCTTTGTATGGTTCTGGTTGTCTAATCTTACGAACATTAGCAGCAAATTCGCCAACTAAACATTTATCGATACCTTTAATTGTTAATTCTGTATTACTTGGTGATTCTAAAGTTATACCGCTTGGTACTTTTACATTTACTGGATGTGAGTAACCAGCAGTTACAACTAATTCATTCCCTTTAAGTTGAAAACGATATCCTACACCAACTGCTTCAAGTTTCTTTTCGAACCCTTCTGTAACACCAACAAGCATATTTTTAATGTTAGCATTTACAGTACCATGGAAATTTTTAACATTATCATTACTACGAGTAATAACTAATTCATTATCTTTAACTTCCACATTAATGTTGTCATGAATTTCAGTAGAAAGTTCACCTTTAGGACCTTTTACTGTAACTTTGTTACCTTCAACAGTAACTGTAACATTAGCAGGAATCGAAAGAATTCTATTTCCTATACGACTCATATTAAATCCTCCTATCTTTCTACCAAATATATGCTAATACTTCTCCACCAAGATTATTTTCGCGAGCATGTTTATCAGTCATAACACCTTTTGATGTTGAAATGATAGCAATACCTAATCCATTTAATACTCTTGGTACTTCATCGG
>CALVQV010000022.1 GCA_944358325.1 uncultured Bacilli bacterium | reverse complement strand
TCATTTCTTTATTTGTCTTTTATTTTCAATACTAAACTACTTATTTGTTCATTTCTTAAGTTGACAGCATTGATGTATATCCTCTTTTCATATTATTGTACCTCTCAATCTATTTAACTATAAAATTTATATTTGTTGGCTTTCCATATGATGCATTTAACTTATCTGCATCTGTTTGAGTACGAGCGTAAGCTGTAGTTATTAAAGTAGAAGAAGAAAACATATAGTTTGTATTTGTTACATTAGTCATATCAAAACTACTCAAATCTAAAGTTGTCAAAGATGAACAATTAGCAAACATATTACTCATATCTTTTACCTTAGATGTCTTAAAACTATTTATATTTAACTTAGTTAATCCTGTACAGCCATAAAATGTTTCACGCATATCTACCACATTAGAAGTATCCCATCCTGTAAAATCAAGTTCTTTTAATTTATAACAACAATAAAACATTATTTCCATTTGTTTTAAAGCAGAAGTTGATTTCCATGTGCTTATATTTAAATACTCAAGTTTAGGACATGAATTGAACATGCTACGCAAAGTTGTTACTTTAGAGATATCCCAACTGCTTAAATCTAATGTTGTTAATTCTAAACATCTATAAAAGACACCATTAGCTGTAACTAAACTATCAGTTTGCCAATTACTAACATCTATAGAAGATATTTTTTCACAATAAGAAAATAAATCATATATAGTTGTAACTTTTCTAACATCAAAAGAAGTTAAATCAGCTGCTTTTAATAGTTTACAATTATAAAACATTCTACTAAGATCTGTAACATCTGATGTATCAAAATTTTCAAAGTTTATAGTATACATATTACTAAAATAAGCGAATAAATAACTAGAAGACTTAGGTGCCATAATTTTACCATTTGAAACTACTGTTAATTCATACAACGAATTATTATCAACATCAGAATAATACGCAATTATACTATTACTTTTATCACTAGATACATCCCATGATCCTATATAATTATCTGGTTTTTTAGAAAAAACAAAATCTATTTTTTCTACTTCACTTTTCTTTATTTGGCCATCCCAAAAAGTACTATCACTACCACTTGTATTTCCTTCTTTTAGTTCATATTTTAAACATTCACCTACTGTCATATCTGTATTTTTATTGTCATCCAAAACGGCAATATTAACACACATATCATTTCTAAGATTTTTTACAGATTTTACAAATTCATTTTTCAAAACATTAGCATCTATTAATTCTTGAATTTCAATTGTATACAAATAATTATTATTTAATTCATATTTTGAAGGATTATTCTTTAAATATAATTCTGTAGCTCCGTAAATAATATTTTCTTGTGAAGCTGTTAATTTCACCTCATTATTTCTAATTAAATTCAAGACATAAGGAAAAACAATTATCGATACTACTGCTAAAATTGTTATTACAGCTATTAATTCAACAAGCGTAAATCCTTTATTTTTCATAGTATCACCTAGTTTAATTATAACATAACAAAAAAATAATTGATATAATTTATCAATTATTTTTTACATTTACAATTATACATCCTTTTCTATCCCGCATAATGTATTGTTGTTCTTGTTGTAGGTTTAGCATCAGCAGTAGCTGTGTATGCTGTTCCAGTGCGCCATCCTGTTGCAGTTTTCCATGTTGGCAATACATATCCAGATGAAACTACAGAACCAATTGAGGTTGCGTCTGTAATTTCACTTGAACTAAACACCCAATTAGATGTTTTTACTGTTTCTGTATAATAAGTTATTTTATTAGAACCACCTGAACCAGTCCAGTTTCTACCACTTCCTGTTGCACCATAAGAATAGATATAAATAGTTCCATTGCATAAATAATGTCCGCTCCATTTACCATTAGTTGAAACATTACTAGAAGCTGGCATTGTATAAATTACTGTACTACCACATTTAAAATCTACTTTAGGTTGGTAATAATTGTTCCAATATGTACTATTAGCGACGTCAATATCTGTAACAATATTAGTTATATGCCATCCACTAACAGCTTTACTCCATACATTTCCAGCACCGGCTCCTATATTGGCAATCGTAAAATCTGTATATGAATAATTTTGTTTATAATTATATTTATATTTATACACATTTTTAAAATAAGGAGCATAAGATGCTGAATTTCCATCTTGATATACATTAGTTTTAGTATAAGTTGCAGGTTGATAACCATATTCTGTACGACTTTCAACCTTAACATTAACAGAACTTTCATTTCCTAAAACATCTTTTACTTTTATAGAAATATTTCCAGCAGCACTTGTTGTGTAAGTATTCGTAGTTGAATAACTTCCACCATTAATACTATAGGCGCTACCAGATATTCCTGAACCTGTATCTTTACCAGTTACTGTTAATGTAATGCTTCCAGGTACCCAGTCATAAGTACTAGCAGATACTGCTATTTCTGGTCCTTCATTATCTATTTGATTTACAGTAAATGTTGTAGCCGTTACTGTGTTTGTTCCATCTTTTACTCTGGCTATTATTGTTCCGTTTGAATTAAATGTTACTTTTTGACTTTGGGTTGCTGTCTTCCAACTACTTCCTTTATCTAATGAGTATTCATACGTTAATGTTTGATTTGTTATTGTTGGATATGTTATTGTCACAGTTTTTGATTTTGCCCAGCCACTTGGACTTACTGCATATGTTGGAGTTGTTATATCACTTGTTGATATTGTTAAAGCATTAGATATTGTACTCTTTCCATTCTTACTTGTTACTTTTGCTTTTATTATATAACTTGTATTCTTTGTTAAACCACTAAAGACATATGTTGTATTTGTTCCAGCATTAACCCATGTTGTTCCATTATCCTTTGAATATTCTATTTTACTTATGCCCATTTCGTTATCCACAACTGTTGCATTTACTGTTATATAGTTACTTCCTACATTTCCTTTGGCTATTGTTATTGTTGGCGCTGTTGTTGATACTTTACTTACAACAATATTTTGACTTGCTATATTTCCTACTGCATCTCTTACTTTTACTACATATGTTCCATTGGTTGTTATGGTTTTACTATTACTTGTTTGCCATGTCTTTCCATCATCAAAACTATATGCTGTTGCATGTAAACCACTCTCACTATCATTTGCCGTTATTGTTAATGTCTTATTTATTGTCCAATCTGTTGTATTACCAGAAACACTCATTGTTGGAACTGTTGTATCTATTTGATTTACGGTAAATGTTGTAGCTGTTACTGTGTTTGTTCCATCTTTTACTCTCGCTATTATTGTTCCATTGGCATTAAATGTCACATTTTGACTTTGTGTTGCTGTCTTCCAACTACTTCCTTTGTCTATTGAATATTCATAAGTTAATGTTTGGTTTGCAATTGTTGGATATGTTATCGTTACTGTTTTTGATTTTGCCCAGCCACTTGGACTTACTGCATATGTTGGAGTTGTTATATCACTTGTTGATATTGTTAAAGCATTAGATATGGTACTCTTTCCATTCTTACTTGTTACTTTTGCTTTTATTGTATAACTTGTATTCTTTGTTAAACCACTAAATATATATGTTTGATTAGTTCCAGCATTTACCCAACTTTGACCATTATCTTTTGAGTATTCTATCTTACTTATGCCCATTTCATTATCCACAATCGTTGCATTTACTGTTATATAATTACTTCCAACATTTCCTTTAGTTATTGTTATTGTTGGTGCTGTTGTTGATACTTTACTTACAACGATGCTTTGACTTGCTATATTTCCTACTGCATCTCTTACTTTTACTACATATGTTCCGTTTGTTGTTATGGTTTTACTATTACTTATTTGCCATGTCTTTCCATCATCAAAACTATATGCTGTTGCATGCAAGCCACTTTCACTATCACTTGCAGTTACTGTTAATGTTTTATTAATTGTCCAATCTGTTGTATTACCTGCTACACTCATTGTTGGTGGTGTTCTATCTATTTTATCTACTACAAATGTTGAACCTGTAACAGTGTTTGTTCCATCTGTTACTCTAGCTATTATTGTTCCGTTGGCGTTAAATGTAACTTTTTGGCTTTCTGTTGCACTCTTCCAACTAGCTCCCTTATCTAGTGAGTATTGATATGTAAGGTCTTGATTTTCTACTGTTGGATATGTTATGGTTACTACTTTACTTGTTGTCCATCCCGTTTTATCTATTTCGTATACTGGTGTTGTTATATCACTTGTTGTTACTGTGATTGAATTTGATTCTGTTATTTCATCACCATTTTCAATTACTCTAGATTTTAATGTATATGTTGTATTTTTCTTTAAACCATTATATATGTATGCTGTATCTTTGCCACCATCCATCCATGTTTTTCCATCATCTTTGGAATATTCAATTCTATCTAATATTGAACCATTACTTATTATTTTTAAGTTTGTCAAAACATAATTACTTCCTTTTTTTTGTTCTGTTAATTCTAGTTTTGTTTGACAATCAATAATATCTTGATTTAAATTTTTATTATCATCAAGTATATGAATATTTACGCACATATCTGCTATAACATCTTTTATACTATCTACAAACGCTGAATCTAAATAATTATTTGATACTAATTTATTTATTCTAATATTATATTCATCACCATTTTTCATTTCATAATCATTTGGATTATTTGTCATATATAAATTCGCTGCACTATATATTATTTCTTTTTGCGATTCTGTTAATTTTACTTCTGTTTTTCTTACCAAATTTAAAATATTAGGAAAAACTATTAACATAATTATTGTTATTATGGTGATTGTTCCTAATAGTTCCATTAATGTAAACCCTTTTTTCTTTTTCATACCATCACCTATTTTAATTATAAACTTAAATATTAAAAAAAACAACTATTTGGTTATTTTTAATATTTAATTTTCCATAATAAAATTAGGTGAATATAATGCAATATTTAATTTATATATTAATTCTTTTTTCTAAGATATTAGAAAATGCTTTAGCAACACTGCGCTTAATTGTTGTAGCAAATGGAAAAAAAACTTTAGGTGCTTTATTACAATTAGCTATAGCGATTATTTGGATATTAGTTACAGGTAGTGTTGTTGTAGATATAAAAAACGATCCATTAAAAATTATTTTCTTTGGAATTGGATCTTTTATTGGATCATACATAGGAAGTTATATTGAAGAAAAAATTGCTTTTGGTAACAATATGTTAATAGTAATATTAGATTTAAAAAATGGCATTCATATAACAAATAAAATAAGAGATAAAGGGTATGCAGTTACTACTATTAAAGGTGAAGGTATGCTAAATGATAAACTTATTTTAATGATTGTAATTTCAAGAAAAAATCGTCCTAGTTTAATTAAAGAGATTAATAAGCTAGATAATAATTGTTTAATTATAAGTGAAAATGCTTTTATAATATAAAAAAAGAAGAAACTATTTAGTTTCTTCCTTTTTAACTACATCTTTACCTTTATATGTTCCACATTCTTTACAAACTCTATGTGGTCTAACAGGTGCTCCACATTTTGGACAAGTTGTTAGGCCATTAGCACTAATTTTATAATGTGTACGACGCATTCTTCCTCTAGTTTTACTTATTTTTCTAAATGGTACTGCCATATTTAGTCCTCCTTCTTATAATAAATCTTTAAGTTTTTCTAAAGCAGGATTTATAATATCTGCTTCTTCATCATTAATAACTTGCCATCCTTCACCATGTTTATTATCTATTTTGGCATCAGGACTAACAACACGCATAGGTATTTCCATCAAAATATTTTCCCAAATTATAGGTAAAATATCAACTGAATTACCTAAAAAACTATTGTTATCAATTTCTTTTAATAAAGTTTCTAAATCTTCTTTAATTTCAATTGTAAAAGGATAATCCACTGGTTTTAAAGTAAGAGCACAAGGTAAAACCATAACTCCAACAACATTTAATTCAATATCAAATGTATCCATTAAATTGCGTTTAATTGATCCTTTTACTTGAACATCTTTTAAATCTAATAATTCTGTTTCCTTTAACTTTTCCTCTGGAAAATTTAATGTATCACAAAATTCAACTACATTATTAGTTCTTGCTTTAAGACTTGTAATATCTATATTCATAATATCACCTTTAAAATTCCATAGTTAATAATTGATCTAATCGATTAATAACTTTAAAGCCTTTACTTTCTAATTCTTTGTTAAAACGTATCCCTATACCACTAGCATTTTGCCATTCCACTAAATTAACACTATAATCATCAACTAAAATAGCATCTTTAGTATGAACCATTTCTGTTTTAGAAATCATTTTAGGCACAGGAATAACTGTTATATCAAAGAAATACCTACGAATAAATTTTACTTTTTCAACTGCCTCTTTTAATGAATTAACATGAGTTAAGATTGCTATATCAAATTTATTAGAATTAATTAACTTTTGAATACAAATAATGCTATCATTAATTTGTTCTGTATTTTCTAATAATTTTTCCCAATCAACAGTTTCATAAAATTTAGTAACTTCTTCTTTATTATATTTATCAATATTACTTGTTTCTAACAAATCATACAACATAGGTATTGTATCTAATATAACACCATCAAAGTCAATATATAAGTTTCGCATTTATCTTTCCTTATTTAGTAGTTGTTGTTTTTGTTGCTTTTTTAGTTGTTTCTTTTTTTGTAGTAGTTTTAGTTGTTTTTTTAGCAGTTGCTTTTTCTTCTTTAATAACTTCTTCTTTTTTACTAGCTTTAGCTTCAAATTTTTCTCCAGCTAAACCTTTATTTGCAACATTAACTAATTCAGTAAATGCTTGTGGATTATCAATAGCGATTTCACTTAACATTTTACGATTAACTAAAACACCTGCTTTATTTAAACCACTAATAAATTTAGAATAACTAATATTATTCATACGGCATGCCGCATTAATACGTGTTATCCATAACTTTCTAAATTCTCTTTTATTTTGTCTTCTATCTCTATAAGCATATTTTAAAGAATGCATTACTTGTTCTTTAGCAGTCTTATAAAGTCTATGTTTACTTCCAAAGTAACCTTTGGCTTGTTTTAAAACTTTTTTTCTTCTTGCAGCGTGAACTGTTCCACCTTTAACTCTTGCCATAACTTTCCTCCTCTAAAAACTATATTCTTTCTTTTAATCTTTTGATATCAGTTTTATTTAAAACTGAACCTGCTCTACCTTTTCTATTACTAGCAGAATTCTTTTTACCTGTATTATGTCTTGTACCAGGTTTTCCGATTTTATAATCGTTTTTTCTTTTTTTGAAAACTTTAGCGCTTCCCTTATGTGTTTTAATTTTTGGCATAACTTTCCTCCTATTTTTCTTTCTTTGGCATTAAAATCAAAGCCATAGTATTACCTTCCATATTAGGCTTTTGATCAATTACCGCAACATCACTTAAAGTATCTGCAAAACGAATTAATACTTCACGGCCTAATTCTGGATGAGCCATTTGTCTACCTCTGAAACGAATAGACGCTTTTACTTTATGTCCTTTTTCTAAATATGCTTTAGCATTTCTAACACGTGTATCAAAATCATGAACATCAATTGTAACTGACAAACGATATTCTTTCATTTCTAAATTATTTTCACGTTGTCTTTTTAAATTTTCTTTAGCTTTTTTCTTGTTTTCATATTTGAATTTATTGTAATCCATTATTTTACAAACTTGTGGATTAGCATTTGGACTCATTAAAACAAGATCAAAACCAGCGAAATTTGCTAAAGTAAGGGCATCTTTAATTGGCTTAATACCTAATTGCTCTCCATTTGGACCAATAACCATTACTTCTTTTGCACGTATTTGTTCATTAATAAACAAATCTCTTTCTTTACTTGCGATAAACAGCACCTCCTGAACTTTCGTTCCTAACTATAAAAGATGAGTACAGAAAGTACCCATCTTTAATAAACAAATTAAAAATATTTTCTATTTTAATTGGCTTATTACCCATGTCTATCCAACATCAGGTGAGAAGATACTTCTGCTTTCCACATCTCAAGTTCCATTTAATTATATCATTTTTTACTTATTTGTCAAGCATTTTTAGCGTTTACTAAGTTTTTTCTCTGCTGCCAAATATAATAAAGTATAATAACCATTAATTTCTTCACCATACCTTTTTAATTCTTTACTATCTATTTCATTTATTCTTTCAACAACATAACGATTAAAAACTGATTTTTCAAAAGTTAAATTATTTGTTACGTCAATCACATATTTTTCATTTTCTAACCAACTATGAAACAAAGATAACTTTTTACATTTTGGTATTAATAAACCAGTAACAGCTTTCATATTATATAAAATTGCTTTTTTATAGGCCAATTCATGGCATCTATTACGATAACTAAGTGATTTTAAACTATCAATTTCATCTAATAAAAAATCTAATCGATCATATTCTTCATTAGTTAATATTTCTTTTTCTTCTTTTCGATGTATTTCGTCACATTCTTTTTTCAAAACATTAGAATACAAACTAAAAGGAACATTTGCTTTTTTCATTTGAAAATAATATTCTTGCTTTTCTTCGTTGTATTCAATCTTATATTTATTTTTATCTATACTACTTATACCATATAAACTAAAACGACAAATAGCTAGATATTCGTCATATCGCTTGTTAGTTTTACCATGGTAATTTTCTTCTTCCATAGATACTTTTTCTATATAATTTATAATATCTTTTGAATCCATAATAACCCCTCACAGTTTGTGTATTATATTTTAGATATTTATTTTTGTCAAATTTGTGTTATTATAAGCATGAGGTGATTTTATGACGGCAATTGGTATTATTTGTGAATACAACCCTTTTCATAATGGCCATTTATATCAAATAAATAAAATTAAAGAGATGTTTCCTCATTCAACTATTATATGTGTTATGAGTGGTAATTATGTTGAACGTGGCGAAGTAAGTATAATTAATAAATGGGATAAAACGAAAATTGCTTTAGATAATCATGTTGATTTAGTTATTGAATTACCATTTGTTTTTGCTAGTCAAAGCGCTGATTTATTTTGTAAAGGAAGTATTGCTATTTTAAATAATTTAAAAGTCGATTATTTAGTTTTTGGTAGTGAAACTAATGATATAAATTTATTAAAAGATTTAGCAACTATTCAACAAAAAGATGAATATCAAAGTTTAGTTAAGGATTTAATGAAAGAAGGAATTAACTATCCTACCGCTATGAATAAAGCTTTAAAAAAATTTATCAATTTTGCTGATTTAGGTCCTAATGATACATTAGGTTTAGGTTATATTCGTGAATTGCAAAAATTAAATAGTAAAATAATTCCTATGACTATTAAAAGAACTAATGATTATCACGGAAATGATTTAGATAGTAATATTGTTAGTGCTAAAGCAATTAGAGAATTATTAAAACAAGGCAAAAATATAAATAATTTCGTACCATATGATATAAAACCATATCATCTACACTTTAATAATGATTATTTTACTTTATTAAAATATAAAATTATAAGCGAAGTCGATCTAAGTAAATATCAAACTGTTGATGAAGGAATTGAAAATAGAATAAAAAAATATATACTAGAAGCAAATAATTTTGAAGACTTAATAAATAAAATTAAAACGAAAAGATATACATATCATAAAATATCACGCATGTTAATTCATATTTTAACTTCTTTTACCAAAGAAGAAGCTAAAAATATGAAAGAAATAGAATATATACGTATTTTAGGATTAAATAGTGTTGGTAAAAATTATGTTAAACAAATAAAAAAAGATTGCCCTATTCCTATTATTACAAAATATATTAATAATAAAATGTTAAAAATAGAACAAAGAGTATCTTTAATTTATGATAATTCTTTAGAATATAAACAAAAAATAATTATAAAAAAATAGCATTTCTTTTAAAATGCTATTTTTTATCTACAAACCATCTTGCACTAATATCACAACTATTACTTGAAGGTGCTGGATCAGGCATATCTATATGAATTAAGACAGGGACTTTAAAAGCTGAACCAAATCCTATACAAGTTCCTGGTTGTAAAATACGTAAACGTTTTACTATTTCATTTGTTATATTAGGAACCATTTCCTTAATATAAGAAACATCCCTTGGATGTAACATCTTAAATATTAAGAAGTTTGAACATTGCGATAATGAAGTTTCTGATAATTCACTAGGTCGTTGTGAAATTAATCCTAACAAAACACCATATTTACGTCCTTCTTTAGTAATACGTTCAAAAATATTATATCCTAATAAATTGACATCATTATCATTTTGAACATAACGATGAGCTTCTTCTAAAATAATATGGAATGGTAAACTACCACGATTATCTAAATTTTTAGCATAATCAAATAATAATTTTGAATAAATCTTAGTAATTGTTTTAGCTAAACGATCATCAATGTAGTTAATATTAAAATTGATAATTTGAGCTTTGTGACCGTCAGTTGCAGTTAAAAGTGATCTAATATATTGTTCACGTGTAACATATTCTGGATAATCAAAATAAGTTGCTAATTCACTATTAACTAATGATTGTAAGCGTACCTTTAAATAATTTGATTCATCGTATATTTTATCACTTTTTAAAACACCTTCACTAATTAATGCAAAATCAAAAGCATCTTTTAAATCTTTCAAATTATATTTAAATGATCCATCAGGCATATTTAATTCTAAATCATCTGTTAAAAAAGAATTTACAAAATTAATAATCAATTCCATCTCCCTAATTTTACCAGTTTGATCTATTTGTAAACATTGCTTAAAAGGTCTTGTATAACCAGGTTGAAAAATTGGTGTTTCCAAATTTAATTCACTAGTATTGTAATAAGATAAAACTGAAAAAACTTGGTCACGAATTTGTGCTGGTGGACGACCACTAGATAAAATATCTAGTAGTGCACGAGCAATTATATCATTTTTATGTTTTATTACTAATTCTTCTTCACGAGCAAAAATGGTTACTAATTTCATTGCTTTTTCAATTATTGGTAATTGATTTTGACTTTCTGCTCCCAACAATAAAGCAATATCATCTAAACTTAATAACCATAATGGTATTTTTAATATTTCTGTTTCACTAAATTTTAAATTAGTTGTATATGTTTTAAAATTTATTTGCGGTATTTTATCATGTAATTTTGAAAAAGCATTATGATATTCTCCATAAGCATCAAAAATAAAAATACTAGCACGATAAGCAATCGATGTTTGTTTTTCAAATAAATTTTGAATAACACGCGCTACACTGCATGATTTACCACTACCTGTTGAACCAAATATTGCAAAATGATTAGCAAAAAATTGATTAATGTTAACGCCAATATTTACTCCATCATATATAGGACTTTTTCCTAAAAGTAAGTCTTTGTTTTCTTTATAATCTGGCATACCTATTATCATAGGTATTCTTTCTTTAGAAATTAATTTTACACTTGCTCCAAATGAAGGCTTTGCAATAACACCAAATACAAATTTATTATTAATTATTTCCCCTAGCATATTTACATAAGCATAACCATCTTTTATATCAACTATTTCACCAACAATTTTATGTATTCCATCATCCATTAGGACATGTAAATTAACTAAATTTTGAATTTTATTTAATTCAATACTTAATTTGATTTTAATAGCATTTTCTTCAATGCCGACTATAGAACCTAGCATTTATGCACCCCTATTCTAGATTTAATTATACTATAATTTTTATAAAAAAAAAAGATAGTAATTCTATCTTTCAAAATAATGATTTTCTTGTATAAACTAAGATGCCATCTAAAGTAGCTACTTTAATTTTAGTTTTATTTTTTATTTTAATAAAACCTAAGCCACATATAACTAAATCTTCTTTAACATTTACTTCTATTTCTTGTTCAATTAAATTATTATTTCTTTTAGTTATATCATAAATTCTTGTAATACTTAATTTATTTGATATGTAAATTGTAATATCATTATTGTCTATATATAACTCAAAAATATCATTAATATTAATTATTTGTGGACTTTTTATTTGATAAGTTATTGGTTTTATTTTATCGTTAGCAACTATTTTTTTCAATAATTTACTATCAACATAATTAATAATAGAACCTTCATTAATTAAACCAGGACTATCTATTAATAATGTATTACCTAATTTTATTTCAATTGTCTCTAAAGTTGTATTTGGTAAAATACTAGTAGTTATTCGACTTATTTCATTACCATAATTATAAAGTAGTTTATTTATTAAAGTAGATTTACCAGCATTAGTATATCCTACAAAATAAACTTTATGATAGTTATTAATTATACTATATAGTTCATCTAGATGATAGTTATTCTTACTACTAATAATTAATTTATCTATAATATTTAATTTAGAAGAATTAATATAATCTAAAATACGTTGTTCATAAAATTTAGGCATAATATCTCTTTTAGTTAAAACAAATAAGATAGGTCCTTTTAAAATATTTTCATAAGTACTAAAATCTTTATCTATATTTAAAATATCGGTAACAATAACCGTTAAAGCATTATTAGGAATTTGTTCTAATATTTTAACCAATGATGTTTTATCTTTAATAACTTGCCTATAATCACCATAATTTTTAATTCTAAAACATCTTTCACAAAATTTGCTATTTAAATTAGTTGTATATCCTAATTCATCAATTTTCTCATTTTGTAAAATAACGCAACAACCACTACATTTATTCATCATAATATTTTCCTTTAGCAAATAATTCTTTTTCTCTAAGTTTATGCATTATCTTTCTTTCACGCATACGATTAATTTTAGTAAAAATCCCATCTTTTTTACTTACAGGATTAACAAGAATTGTTGTAATACCAACTCTATTGCCACCTAAGATGTCTGTCATAATTTGATCACCAATAATAGCTACTTCACTTTCGTTAAAATGATATTCTTCTAAAATCATTTTAAATTTTTTAATATTCGGTTTATTGGCTAAAGCACAACAATCCACTTCTAATTCCTCTTTAAATGGTTTTAAACGAAATTTTGGACTATTTGAAAATAAAATAACTGTAAATCCCATTTCTTTTATATCGTTAAATAAATCTTTTAATCTTTTAGTAGGTCTTTTAACATTAATAGCTACTAATGTATTATCTAAATCAAATAATAGACATTTAATACCACGTTCTAAAAGTTTATCATAATTTATAGCATAAATACTTTTTTGATACAAATCAGGTATATATTTTTCCATAATATCCTCCTGTCTATAAATATCATTTTAACATAAAGAATATTTATAATCAATTAATATTATCAAAACAAAAAAATAAGCAAATTGCTTATTTTATGATAAAATACCATTTTCATAATTAAATGAATAATTATTAATAGTTATATTACCTTTTGTAACTTTGCCATTTTCAATAAAGAAATTAATAACCTCTGGATAAGCATCTACTCCTAAATCATAAACAACATCAGTTATATATTCATTATTTGGAATAACATAAGTTGGATCATTTACTAAATTTTGCTGAAAGCTATTTTCTAAAGCTAAAATATAATTTATAGCTTGTTGTTGCGCTAAAATTAATTGATCATCTTGAACATCATCATTATTCGAACTATCGTTATTATTTCCGTTTTCTTCAGTATTAGGTTCTTCTACTTTTTTATTATCATAATCAAATTTCATTATAGTAGCAACAATTAAAATAATTGCTATAACAACAATTGCTAATATAGCTAATATTACACTAACATTATTCTTTTTATCTTTCATATTATCTCCCTCTTTTATTCTTAGTAAGTTGCCTTACAATTTTGACCCTTAGTATATATTAATAAATTATCATATGTTTTTGGAAAATTACTTTCCAAATTACCAGCACTTATTTTAGTTATATCTTTTTTAGTTGTTTCAGTTATAACCATGGCATCATCATCAAAAGTATTTTCAACTGTAATACCTTCTACTTCTTCTACGTTAATATTATTTTTGTAATTTGTATAATCTTCTATAGTATTAAATTGATAAGTTCTAATAATAAGTGCATATGTAACATCTTTATCTTTAATTGTGTAAGTTGCTTTTTGTTTAATAGTCGCATTTAAGGTTGTATCAACATTTCTCTCACAATAATAAGTAACAGGTATTTTTTCAGGTACAATTTCTTGATTAGATGCACTATTACGAACATTACCATCTAATTTTGGTAAAAAATACACAAAAAGAAATAATAAAATAATACATATTCCTAATACAAACATATCAGCACTTTTACTCATATCATCACCTATTATTAATTATACTATATTTTTTCAGTTTTAAAAAGACTAAAATTAATTATTATCAAACCTATC
The DNA here is from genome assembly GCA_944358325.1 of uncultured Bacilli bacterium. Taxonomy (GTDB): domain Bacteria; phylum Bacillota_I; class Bacilli_A; order RF39; family UBA660; genus CALVXF01. The sequence continues at coordinate 1,450 of CALVQV010000022.1, read as the reverse complement.
AAAGGTTATTCCTTTTACATTACCATTTTTAATATCATTTATAATAATACCAATTACTTTATCATAATCGATATTACCTCCTCTAATTAAACAACCAAATTTTCTACCTATAATATCATATACTTCAACTATTTCTTCATCGTCTATAGAATCAACGCCATATCTTTCCTTTAATTTAACTGGATAATATCTATATAACATTTTTAAAATATAAGTACTTACTTCATCAAGTGGTAAAATTTCTTCTTTAATAGCTGTAAAACTAGCAAGATTAAAACCTACTTTTTCTTCTGTTATTTTAGGCCATAAAATACCAGGAGTATCTAATAATTCAAAATTATTATTTACTCTTATCCATGATAAATCTTTAGTAACACCCGGTTTATTTCCAACATTAACAACTTTTTTTCCTACTAAACGATTAATCAAAGTTGATTTGCCAGCATTTGGTACACCAACAATTAAAACTTTTGGTCTATTCTTACTCAATCCTTTAGCAACTTTTTTAACGTTGACTTCAAACATCATTTCATTGATTTCCCTACTTATCAATTTATCTATGCTTTTATTCAAAGTTAAATCTAACGTTAAAACCCTGTAACCATCATTTTGATATTTATTAACCCACTTATCGGTTTCTTTTTTATCACATAAATCGTATTTAGTCATCACTATTAAACGTGGTTTATCTTTTACTAGATTATCTAAATCTTTAATTCTTGATGAATATGGTATACGAGCATCAATAACTTCAATAACAATATCAATCAAATCTAATCTTTCACTAATAAGTCTTTTTGTTTTAGCCATATGGCCTGGATACCAGTTAATTAGATTATTGTTCATTTTCATCACTTCCCTTTTTTCATTTCTTCACCATTATACCACAAAAAAAGTAGATTTTTGAATTAGCTCAAAAATCTATTTTAATTTTTAATAATTTAAAGAAAAAGATTTCTATATCTTTTTAAAATTTTTTGTATTTGATAAATTATCATACACAACAATTGAAACATATCTATCAAAAAAATTATACAATTTTATTGATGAATATATATTATTCTTCATATTCTTTTACTCTAGTATTAACACCATCAATAACTTTGTATTCTCTATGCTTATTTTTATTTATTTTTCTTAGTATTTCTTTTTCTAAATCAATGTGCAATATTTCAGACAAACCTAAAAGATATATTACAACATCAGCTATTTCTTCACCAACATCATCTTTCTTTTTGCGCCACGCTTCATATGCTTCTGCCATCTCTCCATATGTTAAACAAAATTCTTTATTAATATCAGTGACATTAAAACCTTTATCTAATTTATTTTGATATACATCTTTTTGTATTTTATTTAAATCTATCATTTATTTTACCTCCAATACTGTCTTTATTATTTTTCTAACTTTAATTATTCTATCTTGCATAAATTCAGGATGATCCTTAAA
>CALVQV010000021.1 GCA_944358325.1 uncultured Bacilli bacterium | reverse complement strand
ATAATTTTATTGATAAGGCAGTAAATTATATTAAATCTGCCATAAACTATCTATTGACATTTACCAGATGTTCTAATTTAATTATATCACACGAACATATTTTCGACAACATTAAATAAAATTTATTAATATTTCATTTGCTAAATATGTATACTCTTCACTTACAAATAATTGATTATCTACAATTTTTAATTTACCATTTCTTAACATATCACTAATATCAAATATATCTTCTAAATTTTTACTATATTTTTGTTTAAACTTTAATAACGATATACCTTTTATTTTTCTAAGCCCTAAAATAACAAAATTCTGCATATCTTCCAGTTCACTTAATTCATGCTTATCCATAATATAATTACCACTTAAATAATTATTAATACTATGCGTATTTTCATACCTAACATTATTTAAATAACCACTTGCTCCAATACCAAAACCATAATATTCTAAATTATCCCAATAAGTTAAATTATGTTTAGATTCAAACCCTACTTTAGCATAATTACTAGTTTCATAATGCATATAACCATTTTCTTTTAAAACTTTATTAATATATTTATACATCTCATAATCTAAATCTTCATCTATATATTCTACTTTTTTAACACTAAATTTGGTATGCGGTTCAATAATTAAAGAATATAAAGAAATATGCGGAACATCTAAACTTAAAAAACTTGCCAAATCAGATTTCACATCACTTAAAGTTTCGTTTGGTAAAGCATACATTAAATCGATATTTATATTATCAAAATATTTTTTCAACATCAAAACTTTACTCAAAACCATATCTTTAGTATGTTTTCTTTCAATAACTTTAAGCAATTTAGCATTAAAAGTTTCTACTCCCACACTAATACGATTAACACCATATTTTTTTAACAAAATTGCCTTTTCTTCATCAATATTTTCAATATTTACTTCAACCGTATATTCATAATTTTGTTCTTTTTTTAAGATACTGCATATATCTAATAAAAACTTTAACTCTTTTACATTTAAACTACTAGGTGTCCCGCCACCAATATAAATAGTCTTTAACTCTTCTCCTTTATAATTTAATTGAATTTCTTTTTTTAATTCTTTTAAATATCTATCTACCCACTCATTATTATATAAAAATTTACAAAAATCACAATAAGCACAAATAGATTCACAAAAAGGGATGTGAATATAGGCACTTTTAACCATATTATCACATCCCTTCTATTTTATTTTTCCTATTTCTTCATCTTCATTATAGATATTATATTTACTATTTATAACATCAAATTTTTGAGGAACAATTATTCTTCCTATTTCATTAAGTGTATCTTTCGCTTCAGCACTATCCATATTTAAATCATCACAAATTTCATCAAAAGTTTTATCGCTCTTAACAAAACAATCGGCCATTTTAGATATCTTATTTTCTATTTCTAAACGATAAGAATTTTGATTTTCTTTTTTGTGTGAAATATATTTTGAAATAGTTGTCTTACTAAGATTTGCATCATTTGCTAATGAACTAATACTTCGTCCATTATTGTATTTACTATTTAATTCTTCTATTTTTTCCTTAGTTAAGGACTTTGAAGTATGGCTATTTATAATATTTTTTAGTTCTAATAACTCTTCTTTAGTAGCCATTATAGAAATATATTTTTTGATATCACTATGAATAGTACCTTGTGAAACTCCAAAATGTTTAGCAGTTTCAACAATACTACTTTTAGTTTCCAACATATAAGCTAAAACTTGTTTTGCTCTTTCTTTTGGTTTCATAATCTTACTCCTTATCCATAGATAAAACACTTAAAAAAGCTTCTTGTGGTATTTCAACACTACCAACCATCTTCATACGTTTTTTACCTTCTTTTTGACGCTCTAGTAATTTTCTTTTACGTGAAACGTCTCCTCCATAACATTTAGCAAGAACATCTTTTCTAACTGCTTTAACAGTTTCACGAGCAATTGCTTTATTGCCAATAGCAGCTTGAATTGGTACTTCAAATTGTTGACGAGGTATTAATTTCTTTAAATTTTCAACAATTGCTTTACCTCTTTTATACGCAAAATCTTTATGAACAATAATACTTAATGCATCAACAACTTCACCATTTAATAAAATATCCATCTTTGTTAAATCACTACTTTTATAACCAATTGGTTCATAATCAAAAGAAGCATATCCCTTAGTACTAGATTTTAATCTATCAAAAAAATCATAAACAATTTCTGAAAGGGGAATATCGTAATGAATATTAACTCTTTTTTGATCTAAATATTCCATACTAACATAATTACCACGCTTATCTTGACACAATTCCATAATAGGACCAATATATTCACTTGGAACAAAAATATTTGTTCTGATATATGGTTCTTTAATATCTAAAATGCGACCTTTATCAGGCATTTTAGATGGACTATCAATCATAATATTAGTTTTATCAGTTAATAACACATCGTAAACAACAGATGGACTAGTTGCAATAATATTAATTCCAAATTCTCTTTCAATTCTTTCTTCAATAATTTCCATATGTAATAGACCTAAAAAACCACATCTAAATCCAAAGCCTAAAGCTTTACTAGTTTCTGGTTCAAATTCTAAAGCCGCATCATTCAGTTTTAATTTTTCTAAAGCTTCTCTTAGATCAGGGAATTTATTTGATTCGATTGGATAAATACCACAAAAAACCATTGGTTTCATAGGTTTATAACCTGGTAATGGTTTTACTGCTTCATTACCTACTAATGTTATAGTATCTCCTACTTTAACATCATTAATACTTTTAATACTAGCAGCAACATAACCAACTTCTCCCGTAACTAAACCTTTTTTTTTCTTTTCAAAAGGATTATGAATTCCTAATTCAGTAACTTCATAAGTGGCATTAGTAGCCATCATTTTAATTTTATCACCAACATTAAGCTTACCATTTACAACCCTTATATAAGTTACAATACCACGATAAGCGTCATAGTAACTATCAAAAATTAAAGCTTCTAATGGCTTATTATTATCTCCTTTAGGACTAGGAATACGTCTTATTATTGCTTCAACTAATTCCTTAATCCCAATTCCTTCTTTAGCACTAGTTAAAATAATTTCATCTTCTGTAAAGCCTAAAGTATCCATAAGTTCTTTTTTTACTTTTTCGGGATCTGCATTTGGTAAATCAATTTTATTTATAACTGGAATAATTGTTAAATCATTATTAAGCGCTAAATAAAGATTAGCTAATGTTTGTGCTTCAATACCTTGAGCTGCATCAACAACTAATATAGCTCCTTCACAAGCAGCTAAACTACGACTTACTTCATAAGTAAAATCGACGTGCCCAGGCGTATCAATTAAATTTAAATAATAATCTTCTCCTTCAAAATGATATTTTAAAGAAACAGCATTTAATTTAATTGTAATACCACGTTCTCTTTCAATATCCATATTATCTAATAATTGGTCTTTACTTTCCCTTTCACTAACCGCCCCAGTTAACTCAAGTATACGATCAGCAAGAGTACTTTTACCATGATCTATATGCGCTATAATACTAAAATTTCTAATATTCTCTTGTTTCATATACCTCACTCATTTCTTTAAATATTATACTAACAAATAAATAAAATCACAAGAAAAACTTGTGATTTCATTATTATTAAAATTAAATTAATATATTGATCTAATTATAAGCCAAAACATAAATCGGTACAGTGTAACTGACAGTTTCAATATAATTATGTGAACTACTTAATGAAATTGTTAAAATACCAGTACTATTATCATAATTCCAAGTAGAAGAATTAACTCTAAAAATACAATCACCATACTTTAAATAATAGGTAGATACAGTATCAACAAAATCACTCGTTGTATATTTTGAATAATTACTATCCACATTTTTTACATTAAAAGTTAAAACAGCATTATTTTTAGTAGTTGTAGTTACACTTCCTAATTTTTTTATATAACGTTGCTGAACTTTATAAGTACCAACTTCTTCTTTTTCAGTAGCTGTATTCCAGAATGTGACTCCTTCTTTTACATCACTAGCAACTGCATTACCAGAAGGCATAACAACATCATAAACATCATGATTTGCCTTTTCAACCCAAATACTATTAATTTTAAATTGTGTTAAATTATTAGGTATACCGCTATAAACTTGTATAGTTTGTCCTCCTGGAACAGCAAAAACCCATGGTTTTTGGAAACTAATATTTCCATATTGAGGATCACTACTTGTTTTTATAGTACCATTTGAATTCCAATAATCACCACTTGTACTTGTTCTAACACCTATTCCATATCTATTAGCATCATTACCCCAAATGGCATTATTTATTCCTTCAAATTCAATATATATCATTTCATCTGAAGACACATAAGGTAGTTCTAATATAGTTCCACTTTCTGCACCAGATTTTTCCAAATAACCATCTTCTTGATAAGTATCTTTATTAGATATATTTAAAGTTGTTGGACTAAATGCAAATTTACCATCTTTAAATAAATATTTTCGGCCACTTTTTTGCTCTTCAGCCATTTCATATAACTCATCTATGGCACTTTGAACATCAGTACTACTACTACCACTATTTGTATTATCATAAGCTACTTCTCTTGCTTGATATAAGGCAACAGCATAAACTACACTAGAAGATAAAACAAACCCTATTATTACTCCTATTATAAGTTTAATATTATTTTTCATATAGACCTCCGCTTTTATTTTCTGTGGAATTCTATACAAATTATACTATAATACCCCCCCCCCGTCAAGATTTTTTGTTTATGTGGAAAACTCGTGGGAGGAGTAATTTTTTTATTTAACTTCTCATTTTTTTATTAATGGAACTTATATTTAAACTTAATGAACAATTTATTTACTTTATGACTAACTATATCCTCAAAGGATTCAAATCAATATCAATATTTATATTATTTGTATTGATATATTTATTTTTAACAAATTTTAAAACCTCCATTATATCCTTAGTACTTTTATATTTAAGTATTATTTGCATACAATAAATATTATTTATTTTAACCATAGAAGGACTACTAGGACCTAAAACAATAATATTATCATCTAAAGTTTTTCTGAAATAAGTACCTATTTTTTCGCTTTCACTAACAATTTCATCATAATTTTTTCCTTCTACTTTAACCAAACATAAATTATAATATGGTGGATATTTCAAACGATATCTTAATCTTAATTCTTCTTTATAAAAATTTAAATAATCATGCGTACTTGCAAATTGTATACTATAGTGATCGACATTAAATCCTTGAATAACGACTTCACCAGTTTTTTCACTTCTTCCTGCTCTACCAGCTACTTGACTTAATAATTGATAAGTTCTTTCACTACTTCTGAAATCAGGAATATTTAGACTTGCATCACCATTTAAAACACCCACTAAAGTTACATCTTTAAAATCTAATCCTTTTGCAATCATTTGTGTACCAATTAAAAGATTATATTTCTTATTTTCAAAATCCTCAATTATTTTTTCATGACTACCTTTTTTAGATGTTGTATCTACATCCATCCTTACAACATTAGCTTGTGGAAATAATTCTTTAGTAATCTCTTCTAATTTTTGTGTTCCCATACCAAATTCATTAATGTCTTTACTTTTACAACTAGGACATACTAATAGTTTTGGTTTTTGATATCCACAATAATGGCATTTCATAATATTATTTCTTTTATGATATACAAGTGGTATATCACAATTAGGACACTTATCTACATAACCACAATTTTGGCAGCTAACTACTGTTGAATAACCTCTTCTATTTAAAAGAATAATAACTTGTTCATTTTTATTCAATCTATCTATAATTTTTTCTTTTAAAATACGTGAATAAGTATTTGCTTTATAGCGCATTTCTTGTTTCATATCTACTAAATATACTTTGGGCATATTTTTATTAATACGTGTAGGCATTTCTAATAAAGTATAAACACCTGTTTTTGCTCTAGTATAAGATTCTATACTAGGTGTTGCACTACCTAATACAAGTGGACAATTATATCTTTTAGCACGCCACAAAGCAATATCTATGGCATTATATTTAGGATTATTTTCTTGCTTATAAGTACTAGAATGTTCTTCATCAATAATAATTAAACCTAAATTAGTAAATGGTGCATATATTGCACTTCTAGCACCAATAACAATATGAACTTCTTTTCTTTCAATTTTACGCCACTCATCATACTTTTCACCATCACTTAAAGCCGAATGTAAAATAGCAATATCACTACCAAAACGTTTTCTAAAGGTATTAACAAGTTGTGGTGTTAAAGAAATTTCTGGAACTAAAACAATTACTTCTTTCTTTTGTTTTAAAACTTCACTAATGACATGCATATAAACTTCAGTTTTACCACTACCAGTCACACCATGTAATAAAAAAGGACAAAAAGTATTTAATTTAGAAACAATTTTATTAAAACAATGCGATTGTTCAAAATTTAACTTAACATATGATCTTTGTTTATGATATATTTCATTTAATCGATATGTTTCAACTGCATATTCTTCTAAAACTTCTTTTTTAATTAAAGTATTTAAACTAGAAGTAGAAATATCACTACATTCTTTTTTCAAAACTTCTTTTTTCTTTTTAAAAAGTTCTAAAATTTTCTTTTGACTTTCAGTATTAGGTATATATTTTTTATCAATTAATTTAACATAATAAACATATTTTCGATTAACATTAAAACCATGATGTGCTTTTAGAGCATTAGGAAGCATTGTTTGATAGGCACTTATCAAAGAAGACATTGTTTTTTTACTAATATATGTTCCTAACTCTAACATTTCCTCATTAATAACTGGTTCCATATCAATAATTTCAATAATATCTTTGGTATTATACTCAGGTTTATTATTACTTAATCCAATAACAAATCCTTCTAATTTTTGTTTACCAAAAGGGACAAAAACACGCATGCCTATCTTTATTTTTTTTGCATGCTTATCACTGACATGATAAGTAAATAATCTATCTAATTGTTTAGCCTTTAATTCAATTAAAACATCAGCATACATCATATCACCTATTTCTTTTTATTTTCTAAACTAACATAAAAATCATTAATATTATGATATTGTTCAGTCGCAATCATATTATATTTTTTTATTTGGTCATCATAAACTAAAGCAAAGCGAGCAATAGAATCATTTAAATTAAATGACGATAAATATTCTTTATTATTAAGCATAATATCATCTTGTTCTTTTGTATTTTCTTTAGGCAAATATAAACATCCCGTATTTCCAAAATACTTTGTTGTATCTAAAAAAACAATTGAATTTGTTATAGTACATATTAAAAGTGATAAACTATCAACATCTGTTATATGAGAAAATTTACCTAATTTTTCTTTAAAATGTTCAGCTATTATATTTTGTAACTCTTTATAATGAATATCACTAGTAACTATAGCATTTTTATTACGTCTACCAAATTCTATATATTCTCCATCTGGCTTAACAATAAAACCTAATGTGTGTTCATCTTTATTCATCTTACCACCTCTTAATTATTATAACAAAAAAAGAACTATTTTTGTAGTTCTTCTTCAATTCGCATTAATTGATTATATTTGCAAATACGATCTGTTCTTGACATAGAGCCTGTTTTAATTTGACCTAAATCTAAACCTACAGCTAAATCAGCAATTGTTGTATCTTCTGTTTCACCACTACGATGAGATATAACTGTTTTATAATTATTTTTACGTGCTAAATCAATTGTTTCAATAGTTTCAGTAATTGTTCCTATTTGATTTAATTTAATTAAAATCGCATTACCGGCATGCATATCAATTCCTTGTTGTAAACACTTTTTATTTGTTACAAATAAATCATCACCAACTAATTGAATTTTATCACCTAATTTTTCAGTAACTAATTTAAAACCTTCCCAATCATTTTCATCAACAGGATCTTCAATTGTAATAATTGGATATTTATTAACTAATTCAACATAGAAATCAACTAATTCTTCAGTTGTCAAAGTTCTATTTTCACCAACTAAAACATATTTACCATCTTTATAAAATTCACTAGCTGCGACATCAATACCTAAGCATACATCAACGCCAGGTTCATAGCCCGCTTCACGAATAGCTTCCATAATTAAATCAAAACCTTCACTATTTGATTCCAAGTTAGGAGCAAAACCGCCTTCATCACCAACACCTGTTGCTAGACCTTTACTATTTAAAACTTTCTTTAAATGATGAAATACTTCTGCCCCAACACGAATACGTTCACGAACTGTATCACGTTTTGGAATAATCATGAATTCTTGAAAATCAAGCTTATTATCAGCATGTGCCCCACCATTTAAGATATTCATCATAGGTTGTGGTAGTGTTCTACCATTTCCAACATATTTATATAAAGGCATATGATGATCTAAAGCTGCCGCTTTTAAATTAGCCATACTAATACCTAAAATAGCATTAGCACCATATTTACTTTTATTTTCTGTACCATCAGCTTCAATCATTTTGTAATCTAATTCTTTTTGATTATCAGCTTCAAGTCCTATAACTAAATCACGTAATGGCCCATTAACATTACTAACGGCTTTTAAAACTCCTTTCCCCATGTAACGACTTTTGTCATTATCACGAAGCTCTAAAGCTTCACGAATTCCTGTAGAAGCACCACTAGGCACAATCGCGCGTCCCATAACACCACTTTCTAATATTACTTCTACTTCAACAGTTGGATTACCACGACTATCTAATACTTCTCTTGCATGTACATCTTTAATTTTACTCATATTCTTCTCCTATTCTTTCTACTAATTTCTTATATATTCTGCCACGTTCTTCAAAATCTTTATATTGATCCCATGAAGCACAAGCAGGACTAAGTAAAATCGTATCACCTTTTTCACTTAATTTATAAGCTTCTTTAACAACATCATCTAAAACATCAAAGGTTACACATGGATAATTATTACTAACACACCATTCGTTTATACGCTTGCCAGTTTCACCAAAACTTATTACTTGTTTAACATTATCCATATATGGTTTTAACTCATCAAACGAGTGTCCTCTATCTAAACCACCTAATAATAAAATCACAGGTGTTTTAAAGGTTTTTAAAGCTGTTATTGTGCTAACACAATTAGTCGATTTAGAATCATTATAAAATTCACGACCATTTATCTCTTTAACAAATTCAATTCGATGTTCTACACCACCAAAGTTTTCTAAAAAATTATTAATAACCTCATCAGAAATATTAAATTCTTTAACAACTAAAATACTCGCCATAATATTTTCATAATTATGCATACCTTTTAATTTAATATTATTAACATTAACACAAGGCGTTCCCATGTAATAAATAAAATTATCTTTTAACTCACATTCTCTATTTTTACCAAAATAATATTTATGTTCTACTTCACTACTAACTTCTAAAACATCTTTATTATCCCCATTTAAAATTGCTAAATCACATGTTTTTAAAATAATACTTTTATTTTTCTTATATGTTTCATAATCACCAAAAAAATCTAAATGCACAGGACTTAAATTCGTCATAACTGCAATATTTGTTTTATAATTAATAAAATCATGTTGTTGATGTCCAGATATTTCTAAAACTAATGTATCTCCACTTTTAACACTTAGAACTAATTCTGATACAGGAATACCTATATTGCCACCTAAATGAGCGCTTAACCCACCTTCTTTAAGTAATTCATAAATAAGGGTTGTCGTTGTTGTTTTACCATTACTTCCAGTAACAGATATAATATTTACATCTTTGGGTAAAAAACTATAAGCAACTTCCACTTCATTTGTTACAGGAATATTATATTCCTGAGCTTTTAAGCATATTGGATGATCAAAACGAATTCCGGGATTTTTAATAACATAATCATAACTATCGTCAAACAATTCTAAAGGATCCTTTGTAATTTTAACATTTACTCCTAAATTTTCCAATTCTTTAACATGACTTATATCTTGTTCTTTTTGATCAGTAACTAAAATTTGATTATTATAACTACTCAAAAGTTTAGCCACTGCATAACCACTACGAGCCATCCCCAAGACAAATATTTTCTTATTTTCAAACATTTTATCACCAATTTAATTATACCATTTTCTCTAAAATATAGAATAGTCCTTTACTTAATTTGACATAAATATTTATTTTGTAAAAAATATGAATTATGATATAATTAGTATGATTGAAAGGAATGATTTTATGGTACTTAAAGAATTAACAAATGAAGAATTTTATTCATTTACCATAAACTATCCATTAAAAAGTTTTTATCAAACAAATCCTTATGCTTTTGTTATGCATGAACAAAACTATGATAGTGTTTTTTTAGGCTTAATTGATGATGCCAATAAATGTGTAGCTGCATCGCTTATCTTAATCGAAAAAAGAGATAATTTTAAATATGCTTATGCGCCTCGTGGTTTTTTAATTGATTATACAAATAAAGAATTATTAAAAATTTTTACAACTGAATTAAAAAAATATTTAAATAGAGTTGATGTCTTTGCAATTAAAATTGCACCTCTAATTATTCGCAATGTTTACGATATAAATAATAATCAAACAGAACCAAACCCTAATTTTGATTTAATGATGCAAAATTTAAAAGAATTAGATTATTTCCATATGGGATTTAATAACTACTTTGAAGCATTAAAACCTAGATATGAAGCTATAATTGATTTAAACAAAGATTATCAAACATTATTTTCTAATTTTTATAAAGAAACAAAAACTAAAATTAGAAGTGCTGTTACTAAAGGAGTATTAGTTTATAAAGGAAAACAAGAAAATTTAAATTATTTATATACACATACTAAAAAGAAATATCCTAGAGACTTAAAATATTTTAATGATTGCTATTACTTTTTTGGAAAAAGCAAAAGTATTGACTTTTTTTATGCCAGACTAGATACAACAGTTTATATAAAACATATTCAAAATGAATATACAAAAATTGAACAACAAAGTAATGAAATTAACAATAAAATTTTAGAAAACAAAGGTAAAAACTCAGCAACTTTAATAAATAAAAAAATTAGTATAGATAAAATATTAGAAAAATATAAACGCGATTTAGTACTAGCTACTAATCTTCTAAGTAAATATCCACAAGGTTTAGTATTAGCATCAATTTTGGTAATCAAAAATAGTGATGAAGTATATCTATTTATGGATGGTATGGATCCAAAATATAAAAAGTTCAATGCTAAACACTTATTAATTTGGAAAGTAATTGAAAAATATACTAAAGAAGGATACAAAAAGTTTAATTTAGGAGGATGCTCTAACCCTACTTTAGAAAATAATAAGTTTGCAGGTTTAAATAACTTTAAATTAAGCTTTAATGCCAAAATTTATGAATATATTGGTGATTTTGAATTAATAATAAACAAACCAAAATATTTTATGTATCAAAATTCTATAGGATTTAAAAATATGTTTAAAAAGATAGACTAAAATCTATCTTTTTTTTCACAAAAAAAAGTGTCCGAAGACACTTTTATTATTTAATAATTTCAGAAATGTTACCTGAACCAACTGTACGTCCACCTTCACGAATTGAGAACTTAGTTCCGTTTTCAATAGCGATTGGAGCGATTAATTCAACAGTCATTTCAACGTTATCTCCTGGCATAACCATTTCAGTACCTTCTGGTAATTCAATAACACCAGTTACATCTGTAGTACGGAAATAGAATTGAGGACGATAGTTGCTGAAGAATGGAGTATGACGTCCACCTTCTTCTTTAGTTAAAACGTATACTTGTGCTTTAAATTTAGTATGTGGAGTAACTGAACCTGGTTTAGCTAATACTTGACCACGTTCTACTTCACTACGATCAATACCACGTAATAATACTCCGGCATTATCTCCACTTTCAGCATAGTCTAATTGTTTACGGAACATTTCAATTCCTGTAACAACACATTTTTTAGTTGGTTTTAAACCTACGATTTCAACTTCATCATTTAATTTTAATTGCCCACGTTCAACACGTCCTGTAACAACAGTACCACGTCCAGTGATTGTGAAAACGTCTTCAATTGGCATTAAGAATGGTTTATCAGTATCACGAGCAGGAGTTTCAATCCATGTATCAACTGCTTCCATTAATTCATCGATAGCAGGTGTCCATTTTGGATCTCCTTCAAGTGCTTTTAAAGCTGAACCACGAATAATTGGAGTATTATCTCCATCATATCCATATTCACTTAATAATTCACGAATTTCCATTTCAACTAAATCTAATAATTCAGCATCATCAACCATATCACATTTGTTCATGAATACAACCATACGAGGTACACCAACTTGACGTGATAATAAAATATGTTCACGAGTTTGAGCCATAGGTCCATCAGTTGCAGCAATAACTAAGATTGCTCCATCCATTTGAGCAGCTCCTGTAATCATATTTTTTACGTAGTCAGCGTGTCCTGGACAGTCTACGTGAGCGTAGTGTCTATTTGCAGTATGATATTCTACGTGAGATGTGTTAATTGTAATACCACGTTCTCTTTCTTCTGGTGCTTTATCGATATTAGCATAGTCTGTAAAATCAGCCATACCTTTTTCAGATAAACATTTAGTAATAGCAGCAGTTAAAGTAGTTTTACCATGGTCTACGTGTCCAATTGTACCAATGTTAACATGTGGTAATGAACGATCAAATTTTTCTTTTGCCATAATTTCTTTCTTCCTTTCTTATATATACATATATATTTTATATGAACTGATAGAAAATATCAAGTATTTTCTATCAAATTCATATAATTAACACTTTTATGCATTATGTTTTTTGATAATTTCTTCTGTTATATTTCTTGGTGTTTCTTCATAATGATCAAATTCCATAGTAAAGTTACCTCTACCTTGTGTATTTGAACGTAATGAAGTAGCATATCCAAACATTTCAGCTAGTGGAACCATTGCATTAATTGCAAGAGCATTGCCACGTGATTCTTGTCCTGATGGACGACCACGACGGCTAGTTAAATCACCCATAACATTACCTAGATATTCATCTGGTACAATTACTTGAACTTTCATAATTGGTTCTAATAATACAGGTTTACATTTATTTTTAGCTTCTTTTAAAGCCATACTAGCTGCAATTTTATATGCCATTTCAGATGAGTCAACATCATGGTATGAACCATCAAATAATGTTGCCTTAACATCAATCATAGGGAATCCTGCAAGAATACCAGTTTTCATAGCATCTTGTAATCCCTTATCAGTTACTGGAATATATTCACGAGGAACTGTTCCACCAACAATAGCGTCAACGAATTCATATCCTTTATCAGGATTTGGTTCAAATTTAATCCATACGTGACCATATTGTCCACGACCACCTGATTGTTTAATATATTTACCTTCACAATCAGCAGCTTGAGTAATAGTTTCACGATATGATACTTGAGGTTTACCAACATTAGCTTCTACATTAAATTCACGTTTCATACGATCAACAATAACGTCTAGATGAAGTTCACCCATACCAGCAATAATTGTTTGACCTGTTTCATGATTTGTTGTAGCTCTAAATGTTGGATCTTCTTCAGATAATTTTTGTAAAGCCAATGCCATTTTATCTTGATCAGCTTTTGATTTAGGTTCAACAGCTAATTCGATAACTGGTTCTGGGAATACCATTGATTCTAGAATACATGGATGTTTTTCATCACATAATGTATTACCAGTTGTTGTATTCTTTAAACCTACAGCAGCAGCAATATCTCCAGCATATACTTCGCTAATTTCTGTACGATTATTAGCATGCATTTGTAGTAAACGTCCAATACGTTCTTTAACATCTTTACTAGCGTTTAATACATATGAACCACTACTTAAATGTCCTGAGTATACACGGAAGAATGTTAAACGTCCAACAAATGGATCTGTCATAATCTTGAATGCTAAAGCAGCAAATGGTTCACTATCTTTAGGATGTCTAACAACTTCATTACCATCTAAGTCAACACCTTTAATAGATTCAACATCTGTAGGTGCAGGTAAATAATCGATAACAGCATCAAGTAATAACTTAACACCAATATTTCCTAAAGCAGTACCACATAATACTGGGAAGAATTCAGCAGCAAGTGTTCCTTTACGGATAGCTTTCTTGATTAAATCAATACTTACTTCTTCACCTTCTAAGTATTTTTCCATTAATTCATCATCGAATTCAGCAACTGCTTCGATTAATTCATTACGTTTTTCTTCACAAATATCTTTGTATTCTTCTGGAACATCAACAATTTGTGGTTCTTCTTTTTGTTCACCATCATAAATATATAATTTACGAGTTAATAAATCAATAATTTGATGGAATTCACTTTCAGCACCAATTGGCCATTCAATTGGTTTAGCATTAACACCTAAACGATCTTTAATAGTTTTTAAACTATATTCAAAGCTTGCTCCCATTTTATCCATTTTATTACAGAAAATCATACGAGGAACTTTGAATTCACTAGCTTGACGCCAAACTGTTTCAGTTTGAGGTTCAACACCAGCTTGTGCATCTAATAATGCTACCGCACCATCAAGAACACGTAATGAACGACTTACTTCAATAGTAAAATCTACGTGTCCTGGAGTATCGATAATATTAAAACGATGTCCCTTCCAGAAAGCCGTTGTAGCTGCTGAAGTGATAGTTATCCCACGTTCTTTTTCTTGTTCCATCCAGTCCATTTGAGAAGCACCATCATGTGTTTCCCCAATTTTATGGATTTTATTTGTATGGAATAAAACACGTTCTGTACAAGTAGTTTTACCTGCATCAATATGTGCCATTATCCCAAAGTTACGTGTATTTTCTAAACTATATTCACGAGCCATAATTTATTTCCTTTCTTTATATTACCATCTATAATGAGCAAATGCTTTATTAGCTTCTGCCATTCTATGTGTATCTTCTTTCTTCTTAACAGCTGCACCAACGCCATTACTTGCATCAATAATTTCGTTAGCTAAATTTTCAGCCATTGAATGTCCGCCTCTTAAACGAGCATATTGAACTAACCAACGAAGTCCTAAAGCTTGACTTCTATCAGCACGAATTTCTACTGGTACTGAATAGTTAGCTCCACCAACACGACGAGATTTAACTTCTAATGCTGGTTTAATGTTTTCCATAGCTTTTTCAAAAACTTCAAGTGGTTCTTTACCAGTTTTTTCTTTTACTATGTCAAAAGCATTATAAAGAATTGTTTGAGCAGTACCTTTTTTACCATCTAACATAATTCTATTAATTAATTTAGTAACTAATTTAGAATTATATATAGGATCTGCTAAAACATCTCTTTTAGGTGCTTGTTTCTTACGCATATTAATCCTCCTTTATATATTATTTAGATTTTTTTGGTTTTTTACTTCCGTATTTAGAACGTCCTTGACGACGTTTATCAATACCAGCCGTATCTAAAGTACCACGCACGATATGATAACGTACCCCGATTAAGTCTTTAACACGACCACCACGAATTAGAACAACACTGTGTTCTTGTAAGTTATGTCCTTCACCTGGAATATAAGCAGTTACTTCCATTCCATTACTTAAACGAACACGAGCATATTTACGAAGAGCTGAGTTTGGTTTCTTAGGTGTCATAGTACCAACACGAGTACATACTCCACGTTTTTGTGGTGAATTTTGCTTAGTTTGTACTTTATCTTTGCTGTTAAAACCAATATTTAAAACTGGTGATTTACTCTTTCTAGTTTTTGCACTTCTTCTTTTTCTTACTAATTGGTTTATAGTAGGCATAATGTTCTCCTTTCTTTACACACTACCTGGTGTTTCATTTTTTTACTTAATTAAAGATTTACCGAAGTAAACCTTAATTAAACGCAGTATTAATATACCACTTTTATTATATGATTGTCAACAATTTATTTAACTTTTATTCATCTAAACTTGACGTATATCCACTTGTTTTATAATTAGAACCACATTTAATATATGCATTATAATCTTTACCATCATATAACACATAACCTGTGCACCTTACATTATTACTATCATTTAATTTTTCTAAATATCCCTCATCGATTAATTTAGAAATAGAAACTTTAATTGTATCTTCAGTAGTTAAACTATTATCATTAACATAACTGTAAGCAGCATTTTCTGCTTTTAATTCTAAACCAGCATAATCACTAGCAGATATTGTTGGTTTATCTTCAATAAAAGAATCACCAAAAGTATTATAATAAACAATTACAGCAACTAATAATGCAAATACTAAAATTGCACATAATACTAACATGTCACTTAAACCCCAACCTTTATTATTCATTATTAACATCTCCCTCGTATAATAGTTTTGTAAGTGAGATTTATCACTTATAATTACTATTTTTTATTTATATTTTTATAAGTAAAAAA
>CALVQV010000020.1 GCA_944358325.1 uncultured Bacilli bacterium | reverse complement strand
GAGATGTGATATAAAATTAAAAGCAAGAAATTTATTAAAAAATTTCTTGCTTAAGTTAATGACATTGAAATTAATTTTCTTCTTTTAAACGTCCGTATTTACGATTGAATTTTTCAACTCTACCTGTTTTTACAGTAGTTCCTTGTTTTTTAGTAAAATAAGGATGACATTTGTCACATACTTCAACATGCATTTCTGGTTTTGTTGATTTAACAGTAAATGTATTACCACATGCACAAGTAACTACACAATCAACGTAATTTGGATGAATACCTTTTTTCATACTATATCTCCTTCCGCCATGACCGCCTTGCAGCCATAGAAATTAATGCTTCTATATTATAGCAACATTTTTTATAACTTGTCAATAATTTCTTCGGAAATGTGTTTATGTCCTAAAATATTAATTTTATCTTCATCCTTATAAAGAGAACTATAACTATATATATCAATATAAATAAAGTTATATTCTTTAGCTTTATTTTTTAATTTTAGATTAGCATACTCATTATTTAAACCTATTAATACAACCTTTTCTTTACACCATTTTTTGACTAATTTAAGTAATATATCAATATCACTTATAACTTCATCAATATATTCTTTAGTTAAATTTTTTCGATCTATGTCATTGTTACCTACCGATATTGTTACTATATCTGCTTTTATTACAAGGTTTTTAATTGTTTTATTATCTATTTTTAAATTATCTTCAAAAGCGTTTATTAAATCTGTTGTTTGATATTTTTGATTAGTAAATGAAGAATTATATTCTTCTAGTTCTCCATCAAATTCTTTTACTATAAAATCAGCATAACTTTTATCTGTTAATAAGTTATCACCAATATTTACATAGTATATTTTGTCATCTTTAAATATTTGATAAATATAAAGGACAGTCAAAGTAACAGCAATAGTAATGATTATTTTTTTCATATATCCTCCAAAAGAAAAAGAGTATTTCACTCTTTATTATATTTCTTCTAAAGTTATTTTAGCACCTACATTTGTTAACTTAGCTATAATATTTTCATATCCTCTAAGAACATGTTCTACTTCAGTAATTGTTGTTTTACCATTTGCTTTAAGGCCAGCAAGTACTAGACAAGCTCCTGCTCTTAGATCAGTTGCTTTTACCAAAGTACCATTTAGTTCTTTAGGACCATTTATATATATTTTTCTTTTATCTATTTCAATATCGGCACCCATCTTATTCAAATAAGGTACGTTTTGAAAACGATTTTCATATATATTTTCTTCTAATGTACTTCTACCATTAGCTGTTACTAATAGAGTTGTTAATGGTTGTTGTAAATCAGTTGGAAATCCTGGATATCCCTGTGTTTTAACACTTATAGGTTTTAAATTAGAACATGCGGATATAGTTATATAATCTTCACCAATTTTGATTGGACAACCCATTTCTTTTAATTTTAAAGTTAAAGATTCAATATGCTCAGGTATAACATTTTTAATAGTTAAATTATTTCCCATTAAAGCCCCAGCAATAACATAGGTACCTGCTTCTATACGGTCTGGAATTACTTCCATAAAACATTTTCCTAATTTTTTTACACCTTTAATTTTTATAGTACTAGTTCCAGCACCTGTTATTTTAGCACCCATATTATTTAAAAAGGTAGCTACATTGACAATTTCTGGTTCTTTAGCAGCATTTTCTAAGATTGTTATTCCTTCGGCTTTACATGCAGCTAGTAAAACATTAATAGTTGCTCCTACGCTAGGAACATCAAAATAAATATGATTACCCTTTAATTCTTGAGCATCAATAATAAATAAGTTATCTTTTTCTTCTATTTTAGCACCTAATAACGCAAAGGCTTTTAAATGTAGGTTAATTGGTCTAGCACCAATAGAACATCCACCTGGAAAATACATTTCTACATGTTTATATTTACCCAATAAAGCTCCCATAAAATAATATGAGGCTCTTAGTTTTTTAGATATATTTTCAGGAATTTTTTTATTAATAATATTACTGGAATCAATTGTCATTGTTTCATTATTTCTAGTTACCTTAGCACCTAAATAACTTAGTATTTCGTTTAAAGCATCGATATCTGAAATATTGGGAATATTATCAATAGTAATTATTTCATCTGATAAAAGAGAAGCAGGAACAAGGGCTACAGCACTATTTTTAGCACCACTTATCTTTATTTCCCCACTAAGAATATGTCCTCCTTCAATAGTTATTTGTTTCATACAACCTCCAATATATTATATGTTTATCTATGCTTTTGTACTATTTAATAAACTTATTTTTTCTCTAATAGCTTCTTTCATATATTTTTCGCCGGCACCTATTATTTTACGAGGATCATAAACACTATTATCATTACTTATTTTTTCTCTTACACCTTTAGCCCATGCCATTTGTAGTTCTGTATTTATATTTAATTTACAAATACCACAGGAAATAGCCTTTTTAATCATTTCGTCAGGAATACCACTACCACCGTGTAATACTAGTGGTAAATTAGTTAATTCTTTAATTTTTAACATGCGATCAAAATCAAGTTTTGGTTCGCCCTTATATATACCATGAACACTTCCTAAAGCAGGTGCGAGTAAGTCAATACCTGTTTCTTTAGCAAGCATAAAAGCATCTTCTACTTTAGCATAAGCAAGTTCATCAGCAACACCATCTTCTTCGCCACCAATATGTCCTATTTCAGCTTCAACAGTTATATTTTTAGCATGCGCTAGAGCAACAATTTCTTTTGTTTTTTCTATGTTTTCTTCTAATGATAGTTTAGAACCATCAAACATAACACTAGAAAAACCTGCTTCAATTGCTTCTAAGCATCCTTCATATGTTCCATGATCAACATGTAATACAACAGGTATAGTTATATTTAAATCTTTAATTAAGCCTTTTACCATTGAAGCAACGGCATAAAAACCACCCATATATTTAGCTGCTCCTAAGGAAACACCTAATATAACAGGATTATTTAATTCTTGACATTCTTCAAGAATATATTTTGTCCATTCCAAATTATTAATATTAAAATGTGGAATAGCATAATGATGCGCTTTAGCATCTTCTAATATTTGTTTTGTATTTACTAACATATTATCACCAATATATATTATAAATGTTTTTTTATAAAATAGCAATTAGACTAGACACTATAATATGTATAGTAATCCTAAAATTATTAAAATAATACCACCTATAATAGTCGCAATAGTTCCTAATTTAAGATTAGCATATTTACCTATTTTTAAGCCTGTAAAAGTGAACATAAAACTTGTTAAGGCAAATATAATAGAACTAGTAATATACTGATTAGTTATTGCTTTAAGGCCTATACCAACAGATAAACTATCTAAACTAACTGCTAGTGCGAAAAGTAATAATTCTACTAAAGAAATAAGATGAATTTCTTCTCTTTCTTTAAAACTTTCTACTAACATTTCAATACCAATAAAAGTAAGAATGACAAAAACTAAAATATCCGTATTTATTTTTATAAAAAAAAGTAAAGTACTTCCCATTAATAAACCAAATAATGGCATAAAAAAATGAAAAATGCCCACTGTTATAGCAATCTTTCTAATATCATGTTCTTTTATACCATTAGTTCCATAGGAAAGTGAAAGCGAAAAAGCATCCATTGATAAACTAACTGCAATAAGTATTATTTTCCACATAAAAACCTCCACCATATTTTACGATGGAAGTTTTTTAGATATTACTAAAAGTATTTATCAATTAATTCTTGAACGAAAAATTTATATTCTACTTCTTCACTTTCTTCGGCCTCCATCAAACATAGTGGTGGGAATAAAACACACCACCAATTATCGCCAGAACCATCACCGATTGTTACAAGTAATGATTCATAATAACCCTCATCATAATAAACACCTTTATATTCTTTTTCCGGAAAGTAATTTAATCCATAAATCACTTCATAATTTTGATTATATTTTTTTTGTGTAAAGAAAGTATTAATATTTTTTTCTATATTATCAATATTATTGTTAATAACCTTCCTTGCTTCATTAATATTCTTGACATTATTTAATTTGGGATATAATTGATTAGCTACCAATTCTTTTACTTGTTTTTTCATTTCTTGATCATAGTTATCATTACTATTGGCTAGAACACGAATTCTAATAGCTTCTTTAGGTATTTTTACTAAATCTTGTTTTACCGAGTTAGTAATTATAATAAAGATGATGATAATAATAGTTAATATTATGGTTTTTTTCATTTAAAAACCGCCTCCTATTTTTTAATGAGCGGTTTTTTATTTTTTTATACTTATTTATGATAAGATTCATTATTTTTTATTTTATAAGCACGATATATTTGTTCAAGTAAAATTATACGAAATAATTGATGTGGAAAAGTCATAGGTGAAAAAGATAATTGAAAGTTACTCATATCTTTTAGTTCTTTACTTAAACCATTTGATCCACCAATAATAAATGTTATATTACCTTTTTGCATAAACCATTTATCTAAAGCTTCAGCAAAAGATGGGCTAGTCATTTCTTTTCCTTCAATGACTAGAGTAACTATAAAATCCTTAGGTGTAATATGCTTTAATATGGCTTCTTTTTCTTTTTCCATATTTAAATTAGGACTATCTAAATCATAATCTTTAACTTCAATAATTTCTAACTTAGTATATTTGGATATACGTTTTTGGTATTCTAAGATGGCTTCTTTAAAGAAAGATTCTTTAATATTTCCAACTGCAATAATTTTTATCATAAAGTTATCAACTCCGTATGTTCTCTTTGATTAGAAATTAATATTTTATCTACTTGTTTATTTCTTCTTTCTAATGTTTGTTTTAAAGTATTATAAGCAATATCAGGAGTATTATTATCTTCACTTAAATGGATTAAGACAATTCCTTTAGTTTTATCACCAATAAAATTAGCTAAATAGTTAGCAGAGTCTTTATTGGATAAGTGACCTCTATCACCTACAATACGTTGTTTTAAATGATATGGATATTTACCATCCATAAGCATTCTTACATCATGATTACTTTCCATCACATAAAAGTCTTTATTAACTAACATTTTATGATATTTAACGTTAATATAGCCTGTATCTGTAATATATACAATACTTTTATTATCACTTTCAAATATATAGCCATTAGAATCTTCAACATCATGTGAAGTTTTAAATACATGAATAATTAAATCATCTATAACAGTATCTTCTTCTAATAAATAATAATTAGTAATTGGTAACATTTTTACTAATTCTTGATACATTTTATTAGTTAAAAAGATTGTTGGGTTATATTTTTTTATAAATACTTTTAAACCATTAATATGATCTACATGGGTATGAGTTATAAATATACTATCTATCTCTTTTGGTTCAACGTTTAAATCTTTTAGTTGCTTTTCAACATATAAAGAAGTAGTACCTAAATCAACTAATATTTTATGATTATTAGTTTTGATATAGGTACAATTTCCTTTACTTCCTGTAGCTAGAACTGATATTTCCATATTAATACATACTAAGTGGATTTATATGGTAACCACGCCATGGTATACCAACCCATACAGCAAAGTGAACGTGTGGTCCTGTTGCAGCTCCTGTAGATCCTACATAACCTATAACGTCTCCTTTAGCAACTGTAGATCCAACTGTAAGTGGTGATTTTCTAATCATATGGCCATAATAAGTATAATAACCGTTATTATGATTAATAATTATATAATAACCGTTAACAGATGTATAAGCACTTTGATATACTACACCATTAGTAACAGCATAAATATTTGAACCATATCCTGTACCAGCAATATCTATAGCATTGTGGAAAGAACGAGAACCAGTATATGGATCAATACGCCATCCATATGAACTTGTAATACGCCATCCACTATCAGTAGGCCAACGCCAATCTTTGGTAGATCCAACTGTTGGTATATATTTTGAACCTAAAGCAACTATTTTATTAACTGTCGGCTTTAATTCAGTTTTACTTACTGGTTCAACATAAGTAACAACCCCATTAACTGTTTTAACTCGTTGAGCAACACGGACAGTACCATTTTCGCCATTTTGACGTACTTCCATTTGTCCCATATTCATTGTCTCATCATATACTTCAACCGTTGTATAAGCTACTTCTTGATCTTCCACAACATATTCTTCAATAACAGCACTTAATTGTGGATCTGGTACACCTATCGTAATAACTTGTCCAGCAAATACCAACTGATTTTCACCAGAAAAATCTGGATTAGATAATATTAATTCATTAACACTGATTTCATTATTATAAGCTATTTGTTCTAAGGTTTCACCAGCTTTTACTGTATACTCTTTCATTTCAATATTTTTTCCAAATAGTAAAAATTGTGATAGTTCTTTACTATTATTATATATTTTTTCAGTTGTAGGTATATATCTTTCTTTGATAGTTATATCTTCATTAATATATATATTTTCTGTTTTACTTCCCGTTGTTGTAATCTCTACAACATCGCCATTTATAAAAGCTGTGTATGTTTCTTCACCAATATAGGTTTCAACAAAACTGGTTATAGCTTCAGTAAATACATCTTCTGTTGTTGTATATATGTATGAAACACTTTCTTTGCCTGTTTCTTCATTAGTTTTACGAATAGTAAATTGATATCCTTTTATAGTAAAAGAAGCTTCTTTTTCAATTTGTTTATAGATGTCTTCAACACTACTAATTTCTTTATTGTAAGTAGCAATTTTTTCTACTTTTATGCCATTAGGCGCATATACATTAGATACACCTAATTCTTTTTTTATGTTATCACCTTTTTTATCAATATAATCATCTAATTCTTTTTTAGATTTGATAACACCTAAAACTTCATCTTCTAAATATACTTGATAATAAACATTAGGTTCATATTGCTTTTTGCTATTAAATCCTAAAGAAAATAAAGCACCAGCGATTACAAATAAAATTAATATATAGAAAATTTTTTTCAAATTTATCACCTATTTTTCTTCTTCATTTAAGAAATTAACAAACGTACCTGTATCACGTTTGAATATTAAATCAATTGTGGCTGTTGGACCACTACGGTGTTTTGCGATTATAAACTCACTCTTACTTGTATATTCATCAATACTTATTTCTTTTGTATAATAATCATCACGATATAAGAATGCTACTATATCAGCATCTTGTTCAATAGATCCAGATTCACGTAAGTCACTTAAAAGTGGACGTTTATCATCACGACCTTCAACACTACGTGATAATTGGGCTAAAGCAATAACAGGAACTTCTAATTCCATAGCTAAAGTTTTTAAAGAACGAGATATTTCTGATACTTCTTGTTGACGATTTCCGGCATATTTTGCACCACCACTAATAAGCTGTAAGTAGTCGATTATAATTGCTCCTAAGCCATTTTGTTCACTTGCTAGGCGACGACATTTAGCTCTTATTTCACCTATTGTCATACCTGGAGTATCGTCAATAAATATTTTAGTATCAGCAAGTCTACTAATTGCTTCATTAACACGACGCCAATCATTATGTTCTAGTCGACCTGTTCTTATTTTACCTTGATTAATTTGACCAACACTAGCAATCATACGCATCGCTAATTGTTCAGCACCCATTTCCATATTAAATAAAGCAATGGCTTTTTTAGAACTATTGGCCATATTAATAGCCATATTTAAAGCAATAGCTGTTTTTCCCATGGCAGGACGAGCTGCTACAATAATAAGCTCATTTGCATGGAAACCACTTGTAAGTTTATCAATATCACGAAAACCTGTTGCAATTCCAGTAACTTCACCTTTATTTTGTGATAATTTTTCAATATCAGCTTGCGTTTTAAATAAAACTTCGGTAATACTTTTAAATTCTGTACCTTTACGTGTTTTAACGACATTTAAAATTTTTCTTTCAGCATTATCTAAAATATCACTTAAACTATCAGTTGAATTGTAACCATCATTAATAATTTTAGTTGCTTCTTCAATTAAACGACGAAGGGTTGCTTTTTCTAAAACTATTTTAATATATTCTTCAATATTAGCTGCTGTTGGAACAATATTGACTATTTCTGTTAAATATTCAACATCACCTACTTGTTTAAGTAATTTTTGCTTATCTAAAGCTGCTGTAACTGTTGTGATGTCAATTGGTTTACCTGCTTCAATTAATTCTCCTAAACAAGCAAAAATATTACCATTTGCTTCACTATAAAAAGACTCTTTAGTTAAAGACTCAAGAGCTCTCTGACAAGCACTTTTACTTAAGAACATACTACCTAAAACGGATTGTTCTGCTTCTAGATTGTTGGGCATGATTTTTTCTGCCATAACTTCACCTACTTAACTAAATTAATCTTAATTGTTGCAGTTACTTGTTTATGTAAAACAATATCCACATTATGTGTTCCTAAAGATGTTAATTCATGATCTAAATGAATTTGTTTTTTATCAATAGAAAATCCTTTTTCTTTTAGCATACCAGCAATTTGTTTAGTAGAAACACTACCAAAGACACGGTCTCCTGTACCGGTTTTTACTTTAATTTCATATTTAACTTTTTCCATCTTTGTTTTTAAAGATTGCATTTCTTTAATCAAAAGATTTTCTTCTAAAGCTTTAAGACTATTTTCTTTATTTAAACGATTAATGCTACCTAATGTTGCAATAACAGCTTTATTTTCTTTAATAAGAAAATTACCATAACCATCTTTAACATCAATAATCGCATCTTTTTTACCTAATTTTTTAACATCCGTAAGTAATATAACTTTCATATATTCACCTCTTCAATAAACTTTTTAACTCTTTTTCAACCTCTTTTATACTTTTGCCTTCGATTTGAACAGCAGCTTCGGTAGCATGTCCACCACCACCTAAAGCTTGCATTATTTTAGAAACATCATATTTACCACTAGAACGAGCACTAATACCTACCTTGCCATTAATTAAATTACCAATAACAAAGCCTAACTCAATATTTGTAAAGCTCATTTGCATATCAGAGATGATGGCTAGATCCTTAGGAAGTAATTTTTCACTATCCAAAGGACATATCATAATTTCATCATCAATGGTATAAGATCTAGTTAAATAATTCATTCTTCTAATTGTTGCATCTTTATCTTCTTTCATAAGTTCTAAAGTATCATAAGTATTCGCACCTAGTGTAGCTAAATAAGAAGCTGCTAAAAAAGTATTAGGTGTTGTTTTGCTATGGAAATCATTAGTATCTAACTCAATTCCTGTAAGCATAATAGTTGCTATAACACTATCAACACTTTTATTAAGATATTTTAAATAAAAAGCTACAAACTCATTAATACTAGATAAATTAGAATCAATATAACTAAATAAAGCATCTTTTATATATTCATTGCTTTTAATATGATGGTCAATAATAACTTTATTTTTAACACAATTCAACAATTCGTGATTAGCAAGCATTTCTTCTTTATGCGTATCTACAATAATTAAAAGAGTATTATCACTTATAAACTTATGATAAGTATTTTTATATATAAATTTAATATCTAAATTAGCAATCAAATCAAACAACTTAGTATTAACCATTTCCTTTAAATCACTATCTACATAGATAGCTACTTCTTTATTAAAAGATTTAACTATTTCATATAATCCTAAAGCACTACCTAAAGCATCATAATCAATATGACGATGAGCCATAATAATAACTTTATCGTGACTTTTAACTGCTTCGGTTATTTTATTAAATACATCAACCATGGTTCACCTCTTCTTGTAATATTATACTATAAATTATTAATTTTGTCTTTAGAAAAGAAAAAGCGCTAAACGCTTTTGATATACCTTTTTAATTTGTTAATACGACTCATTAATAAAGTACATATTTTATCAATTCTTCTATCAGTCATATGTGTAATACTACTATATTTATGTAATAAACTATCAAATTCATCACATAACCCATCTAACTTATTTAAATCATATCTTTTGATATCTTTTATTTTAGTAAGTAAATAATCAAAATTATTACTTTCATAGAAAAATCTTCCTGCACCATTAATAAGTAATTCTTCATCATTATAATCTAAAATATTTAATGATTGACCAGTATCAAAAATGGGAGCTGTTTCAAGCCACTTTAAATTTTCAACATTTCTAATTATACCAAAATTACCTAGATGTCTATCTTCATTTAACATTAGATAATCTAATATAAACATATCTTCTAAATTTTCTCTAGCATTTTTAATACCATGTTCTTCTAAAATATTAATATATTCAATATAAGCATTATTTTTATGACAATTATTATGAAGAATTTGATAAGCACTTATTAATTCTGTATCTTTTGTAATAAAACATGGACATTTAGATACTACTTTATCATTTACAATAGCAAGCTCATAAGGAACATGTTTAAACCCCATACGTTTACATATCATAGTTGCTAATACTTCATTAAATGGTTGCATAACTTCATTTTTATAACCACCCTTTAATAAATATCTTGTCTTATTTTCAATAATCCACGTTTTTTTTAATCGCCCATCTGTTGTATTATTAGGGGAAATTAAACTAACTTTGTTAGAACTTGTATTACTAGAAGAAAATGTTATATTAGTAAATTCTGAGCCTTGAAAATCATGATCAAAAAAATTTATATCATCATATTTTATATTACTATTATATGGCTTTAACCAATATTGATCAGATAATGACAAACCAAAAGCTTTATCTAATAATTCTTTAGGTGTAGATATATTTAATTTAGATAATAAAATATCTAAATCATCACGCCATGATGGAATACCTCTCCCAACAAACCATTCAGATAATGAAGCACGAAATGTTTCTTTTTTATAATAAGCATTTTCTAATTGGAATGGTGCATATTTAATATTTTTAATTTCATATATCTTACTAAAAACTTTAATTTCTTGATCGTACTCAGCAACTAATACTTCAATATTTTTATTCATTAAAATACATTTCATGCTATCACCCTTTCTACATATTTCTTACTTTATTAGCCATTTCTTTTATTTTACGCATACGATGATGAAGACCTGATTTAGTGATTTTATTACCTGTTTCTACCGAAATTATTTCACTTAACTCTGTTAAAGAAACATCAGGATATTTAAGTCTGTAAACTGCTACTTCCTTAACTTTATCATCTAACAAGTCATATACATCTTTTTCTTTTAATAATTCTATTTCTTTTATTTGTTCATTAGAGGCATTAATTGTTTTTTCAACATTCGCTTGTTCACAATTATTAAGACGATTAGTCATATTAACATGATCACGATATATACGTATATCTTCATAGTACATAACGGCTTTAGAAGCCCCTATAAGTCTTAAAAAATCACTAATCTTTTCTGACTCTTTAACATAAATCATATACTTAGTTTCTCTTTTTAAAACTTTACTATTTAAATTAAAACTATTAAGCTTATCCATAATAAAATAAGCATACTTCTTACTATCTACTAAGAACTCTAAATGATATCTTGACTTCTTTGGATCATTAATACTTCCAACAGCCAAGAAAATACCTCTTAAATAAGAACGTAATAATTCACTATCATCATATAAATATTCCTTAGGAATATTGTCATCTAAAGATAAATCTTTAATAACTAAATCTAATTTATTAATAAATTCAATAATATATAAATAATTTTTATTAAAATTATAGCCTTTACGAACAATAATTTTAGGCGTTATATCATATATATCTCTAAGTAGTGTATCAATATATTTAGCAAGTAAACTATTTTCCGTAACTACTTTAATACTATCATTTGTAATACTACCAACATTATGAATTATTGCACTTAAACAAGCACGAGACTCTAAATCACTTGAATTAAGATTAATAACTTCTTCTTTAACACTACCTGTAAATGACATAAATCACCTCATTCTACATTAAATTTGAAAAAATATGAAAAGCTAATTTCATTGAATTATGACGAATCATTTCTCTATCTAAAATAACAAAATCATCTTCAATAACTCTAACTCCTAATTTATTAACTTCTTCAATATCATAAAAAACAGGATCTTTTTGTTCTAAAGTTGCATATCTTTTAATTAATTCTGGATGTATTTCACCATCATTAACTAAAACAATATCAATACTACGTTTACCTAAATGCTTATTTAAAGCTTTAATATGATCACTAACACGATATTCATCAGTTTCACCTGGTTGAGTCATCATATTACAAACATACATAATTTTAGCCTTACTATTTTCAATCGCTTCAACAACTTCAGGAACTACTAAATTAGGCATAATACTTGTATATAAACTACCCATACTTAAAATAATTAAATCCGCACGCTTTATTTCTTTAATAACCTCTTTATTAACAATAGGTGCATCTTTATAACTAACTTCCATAACTCTTAAATCTGATTCTGTAATATTGTGTTCACCTTCTATTTTACTACCATCTTCCATTAAACCTACTAAAGTAACATTATCCTCTGTTAATGGTAAAACTTTACCTTTTAAATTAAGAATCTTACCTAAAGACTCAATCCCATCAGACATCGTTCCATTAATATTTTTTAAAGCTGTTAAAAGTAAATTACCAACCGTATGACCATTTAAATCACTAGTCGTCTTAAAACGATAATTTAAAAGATTTTCTACTAATGGTTCTACTTCTGATAGTGCTACTAAAACTTGACGAATATCGCCAACAGCTGGAATATTAAATTCCTCTCTTAACCTTCCAGTACTTCTTCCATCATCACAAACACTAACAACAGCTGTTATATCAATAGGAAATTGTTTTAAGCCACGTAATAAAGTAGACATTCCTGTCCCACCACCTAAAACAACCACTCTTTTTTTCATAATATCACCACTAATATTATACTATAAATGTCTTACTTTGGGAACAATAACTAAAATAACCTTTATAACAAATAATCCTATTATAACTTATCTTTCCTTCTTTATATAACCTCATTTTTCGTTTAATTTTTCTTTTATTATAATTATGTGGTTTAATAACTACATGCTTATCATAACTAAAATGATAACCCAAAAAATTAACACCACTTTTACTACTACTAATCATTGTCTTAGAATTTAATTCTAAACCTAATCCACTAATATACGCTTTAATCTTATTTAAACACTCTTTCAAATAACATTTATCACGAGCTAGAAGAATAAAATCATCCATATACCTAATATAACACCTAATACCTAAAACTTCTTTAATATAGTGGTCTAAACCATTTAAATAATATATACCTAAAATCTGACTAGTCATATTACCAATAGGTAGTCCTCCAATACCATAACTATCAACACTATCTATAATCTTAAACACTAAATTAAGAATATCTTTATCTTTAATCTTTCTTGCAACCAACACTTTTAAAATATCATGATTAATATTATAAAAATACCCCTTAATATCACACTTCAAAATATAAAAATCACCTTTAAAACTACTAAAATATTTCTTTAATAACTTAATACCATAACTAGTTCCCATATTCTTCCTAACTGCCACATTACTATTAATTAAACAGGGGTCAAGAAGAGGAATTAAATAGAAATAAGCAACAAAATGATTAACAATCTTATCACCAATCCCCTGACTCATAATAAGCCTTTTCTTTGGTTCATAAATATAAAAAAGATGATAAGAACCAACTTCATATCTTCTTTCTTTTAACAAACTATAAATATGACTTATATTAGAACTATAATATAAATCAAATTTATCTAACTTTTCTTTATTTTTAACACCTTTTCTAAGCATATAATAAATAAATTCAAGATTCTCATAACTTAAAACATCATCATACCTCAAGTTTACTCTTTTCACTTTTTAACCACCCATAACACATTCTCACTACACTATTTAACTTATTTCCTAAAAATAAAAAACGTTTATAACTAATAATCCCCATATCTACACATCTTTTAAGCATAAAATCAATAATCCTTAACCTAGCAATAACACGATTAATATAAACCAAACGATTATTCCCCATATTACACACATAAATATCCTCTAAAACCATATAACACATATCAAATAAACTATCTTTTAAATATAAACACTTTTTAGGACAATTATCAAACTCACCCTCAACAACACAAATAAAACTCTTAAACTCCCTAATAACAACAAAATCACTTCCATAACTCTTCATAATAATCTAGCATTTCCTTATCCTCTCTAACCTTAAATTCAAACTTTTCCACAATCTTTTTAATTCTATCTTCATTTAAATATAAATCTTTAAACTCACTTAAAACATTAATGTAACAATTATTAACATCATCAACCATCAAATAATCATCACATCCATCATAAACAATATAACTAACATGTAAAAGTTCTAACCTTTTTAAAACAACATTTAAAGACTTAAGAGGAAAACCAATATGATCACCATTAATAACACGATACCCCGTAATCTTCCACACAATAAAAACATCATCACCATAAACCTTATAAAAATTACCATACTTCATAAAAATAACAAAAAAACTATGTCTTACTTTCAAACATTCCCATACCTTATATAACATATAATCACCAAACAAATAATAACACACACACACACGTGTCAAGCAAAATGTCAACATAAAACATCATAATTATCATAAAAAAATACTAAAAATTAAAAAACAGAAGAAAAAATTTCTTCTGTTTTCCCATAAGAATTACTAATTAATCTTCTTCATCACTTACCAAAACTTAATTAAACTTATGTAATTTTAGGATATTCCCAGGAATAAGAACTGTTCCATGGCTTCACATATACAAAATACTCATATACTCTAAGTTTCAAGGAGCTCTGGCGCGCACACCATTCGTGTTCGACGGACTGTTGTTGTTCAAGTTGCCGTTGTTGTTCACATTACGGACGTTAGACGCTTTTTTGTTCTTACACCTACAATACTTACTCTATTTTAAGGTATATGGGGCGCTAGGAGTACCATTACCTCCGGTAATGGTGATATCAGAGATATACCAAGTGGCGCGCACACCACCCGTGTACGACGGACTGCTGTTGTTCAAGTAGCCGTAGTTGTTCACATTACGGACGCTAGACGAACTATAGGCATTCATTAACCAATAATAAGAACTTAATGTCGGATTTAATATTTTACTTGTATCTACAAATGTTTTAGAACTAGTTGTTACATCTATATCATTTCCACTAAACATCTCCCCTACGCTAGGTAGTCCGATATTGCCAGTAAACATAGTTGTTGTATCTGCATAATTTGCTCCATCTCCATACGTTGTCATATTGAAATTACGATTAGTACCATCAAAATAATTACTATCTAAACTATTTTTAAATCCTATTAAAGCTCCTGTATAAATTGTACTACTTGTTGAAAATGTTGCATTACTTCCAAAAGCACTTGTATTATATAAACCATTTAGAATAACTTTTGTACCATTTTGATCACGTTTAACAACACGGGCTAAATAAGTTCCACCATCACTTTTAGGAATACTTATATATTCTCCGACTGCAATATCTGATAAGTTTGTAGCTTTACTTGTGTTTCCAATATATGGCGCGCTAAGAGTACCATCACCTTCTGTGATGGTGATATCAGATATTTCCACAATGGCGCGCACACCATTCGCGCTCGACGGCCTGTCGCTGCTCAAATTGCCGCCGTCGTTCACACTACGGACGCGAGACGAAGTATATATATCTGCTAGCCACCACCAATCCTTTATATCTAAATAACTATCTGCTCCGCCATAAGTTGTATATTCATTTTCTGTTAGAAGTCTAACTTTAACATTACTTATTTCTTCTTCTACAACACTACTTCCATCATATACTTTTCTTGTATATGTCATATTTTCTAATTTTGATTGAACATTAGTTGGTAATGATGCAACAAACACATTATTTAACCAATTTCCTACATATGACTCTTCTAATGATGGCCCATTTGCTATACTACTTTGCCATTGAATTGCTGTTGCAGGATATGATGTAATTAAAGTATATCTTCCAGTTGTTTTATCTACTTTGATAATACGCCATTGATGCCCTCCATACCATAACCAGTTTACTCCACCTGTTCCATATGCTCCTGTATAGATATATTCATTACCTTCTGTTTTATAACATTCGGTTGTTTTTTCACTTGTACATAAGTTAGCTTCTATTTGTGGTAGTAGAGGATTTCCTTCTACTATTTCAGTTGCTCCTGCTTTTTCTAAACATTGTTGTTTATCTAAGCCTGTTTCACTTTTTACTTCATTTGATCCTGCTAAGATATAATAACATTTATTATTTTCATATACTGCGACACTGGCTTCATCTTTATCATTAAAAACAATATTAATTCTTTCATCAGATGTTCCTTTACCAAATTGATTTCCTTTGAATTGATAATCATTCATATTGAAAGTATAATTACTATCTAAAGTTTTTTTAGATAATAAAAATGTTTCTGCTCCATCTCTTATACTTTGGACACTTCTTTTATTAGCTCCGTCTTTGGCTTCATCAATAACGCCCATAATTAGTGGTGTTGCGATTAAAGCTATTACTGCTAATATAACGATGACTGCTAGTAATTCTATAAGCGTGAATCCTTTTTCTTTCATTTTTTCTCTCCTATTCTATCTAAATTATATAAGACCCTGTAAGACCCTGTAAATTTACTGTGTGACCCTGTAAATTTAACTGTGTAAATTCATTTTATCATATTCTATATTTTAATTATTCTATAACAATTATATCATA
>CALVQV010000019.1 GCA_944358325.1 uncultured Bacilli bacterium | reverse complement strand
TATTTTAACCTTCCTATTCTTTCTTTTATTATATCAAAAAAAACGCTTTCGCGTTTCTTAAGTTAATGACATTGAAAATAATTCTTCTTTTTTTTGTTGTCATGTATTATAATATAGGTAGGTGATATTATGAAAAATAAATGGAAATATTATTTGATACTAATCGTTTTAGTATTAATGCTCATTATTAATTATTTTGCGCTAATTCCTCTTAATTTAAGAATTTTTGACACATTTATCTTATTTTTAGTTTTTATCTTATTTTTAATTCTTTTATTTGCCAAAGAAAAGAATTTTTATAAAGTTAAAAATGTAAATATTAGTGGTCAAATATATGAAACAAAAGTACCATCTTTCTTTGTTACATATATTGTTTTAGGTTTTATATTATCTATTAGTATTTATGCTTTATTTTCTTCCCCAATTATATTTGCAAGTAAATACAAAAATTTAATTGGTGATGTTAGTGAAAAAGACTTTACTGAAGATTTTGAAGTAGTAAATAATAGTGAATTACCTATAGTTGATTATACTTATGCATCTAAATTAGGAGATAAAAAATTAGGTGCTGATAGAGGATTAGGTAGTGAATATCATGTTGGAGAATTCACTGATATAACGGTAAAAGGACGTATGAAAATGGTCGCACCTTTAGAATTTAATGGTTTCTTTAAATGGTTAAACAATGGTACTACTCCAGGTTATGTTATGGTAGATAAAATAACCAGTGAAGTAGAATTAGTAACTGAAATAAATGGCAAAAAACTAGAATTAAAATATTTGGACACTGCTTATTTTAATAATGATTTAAAACGCCATGTTTATATGAATGGTCATGCTTTTGATGAATTATATCAATATAATTTTGAAATAGATGATGATGGTAATCCATACTATATAGTTACAAAAACGAAAAAAACAATAGGAATTGCTGGTGGAAGAGATGTTAAAAGTATTTTAACTGTTGATATTCAAACAGGCGAAATTAAAGAATATAGCTTAGATGAAGTACCAGACTGGGTTGATACTGTATATCCTAATGAATTAGTATTAGAACAAATTGATAATTGGGGATTATATGTCAATGGTTTTTGGAATACTATTTTTGGTGAAAAAGACATTGTTCGTATAACAGAAGGAACAAGAGTTGTATACAACAATGGATCATTATATCACTACACAGGATTAACAAGTGCTGGTAGTGATGAATCTACAGTAGGATTTATGTTTGTTAATATGCAAACTAAAGAAGCAAGTTTCTATAAAATGGTTGGGGCAACAGAATATTCAGCTATGCAATCTGCCGAAGGAAAAGTAGAAAATTATGGCTATAAAGCAGCCTTTCCAATTCCAACCAATATAAGAGAAGTACCAACATTCTTTATGACACTTAAAGATAGTAGTGGATTAATAAAACAATATGCTTTTGTTAATATAGAAGATTTTTCTATTGTTGGAACTGGTGAAACAATAAATGATGCCTTAAATACTTATTTAAAAGCCTTAGATAAAGAATATATAGGTGATGATACCCAAACATATGATATAGAAGGAACTATTAAAAGAATAGGATTTGACGTTAATGATGGAAATACAACTTATTATATAATTTTAGAAGAAGATAATAAATTATATTATGGTTCATCAACAATAAATAGAGAAATAAATATTTCTAATGTTGGAGATAAAATAAAAATAAGTGTCAACAACAATCGTATTGTTAATTTTGATAATTTAAATATATAAAAAAATCAGGAATTTCCTGATTTTTTAATTTTATCAATAAATTTATATAAATAATAAATAGGACTAATAGGTAAAACAAAAGAACCAATTAATTCTTCTACATAACCATTAAATCCTTTTTTAAATTCATAAACCCCATATCTATCATCAGACTTATCAAAATTACCACTTATTCCATAAAAATTATAACGTTTATACCCATTCTTAATTGCATACTTAATCATGTGCCATTGTAAAAAATAAGGACCATTAAAATGCATATATTCTTTATAATTACCACTTATTAAGTATATTACTTCGTTACCATAAGTAATAAACATAGAGCCACCTAAAACAATATTATCATTATCTTTTAATAAATTTTTACACTCATCTATCTTTTTCATTAAAGAATCTTTAGTAACGTTTAATTCTTTTAATTTGCCCTTATTTTTATTATTATCTTCTGTATTATTAATTTTATTAGTAACATCAGAATATTCCCTATTTAAAGTATCTAAATAAGATTTTAAATCCATCTTAACGACTAAATATTTAAGATTATCCTTAAAAGAGTTAAACATATTTTGATAATAACTTAGAGGTTTATCACTAAAATTTCTTCTTTCACTAGTATTTAAACTTATTTTTTTAAATAAATCTAAATTATTATAACTTAACTCTTCAATGTATAAACAGTTCTTTAAAGAACGATTAATTAAATTACGCGTATTTTGTCGCATATTTTTGAATATAGTTTCCTCATCTTTATTTGTATCTAAACAAAACATCCACTTTGTTTGTTCTGAAGAATCAAGATAGTTATATCCTAAAGTCTTCATAACTTTAATAACATCTAGATTATTTTTACCATTTTCAAGAATATTTCCATCAATATCACGTTCTTGTTTAATAATATATGGTTCAATTATCAAAATATAGCCCTTGTTCTTCTTTATATATTTTTTTAGATTATCAGTAAAAAAAGCTAAAACATCTTGATTATGATAATCACCTAAAAAACCATGTGGAGAATAAAACTCATATTTATTAAATTTTCTTTTTTTAGAAAGAAATAATCCAGCCATTATAATATGATTATCTTTTTTTACACCTAAATAATGCTTTTGCCATCCATAATTTGTGCGCATTTTTGCCATCATTGATGTTTGCATAAAATTACTTTGTTCATGGTTAGAAGCAAAAGTATCAAACTCAACTTCTGATAAAACTTCAAATTTCATATTATCATCCCTTAATTAAGTATAAAATAAAATAAGCGTATAGTCAAATAAAAAACTTTTATAAAAAGTTAAAATAAGGTATAATATATTTAGGTGATAAATATGAAAATAGCAGTGGCTTCAGATCATGCTGGCTTAATTCAAAAAAGTCGTGTTATGCATTATTTAGAAGGAAAAAACGAAATGATTGATTTAGGAACAGATAATATTACAAGTGTTGATTATCCTGATTATGCCCATAAAGTATGTAATAAAATTTTAAATAAAGAAGTAGATTTAGGTATAGTTATATGTAAAACAGGTATAGGTATGGATATGGCTTGTAACAAAGTTAAAGGTATACGTTGTGCGAAAGCTTCTAATAAGAAGGAAGCAAGATTAACACGTAGTCATAACGATGCGAATGTTTTAGCGCTTCCAGCAGATATGCCATATTATAAAGTTAAAGGTATTTTAAAAGCCTTTGTAAATACTCCTTTTTCTAATGAAGAAAGACATATAAGAAGGATTAATAAATTAGATGCACATTAGAACTATTTTATATATTGTTATAACTCCTTTAACTATATGGGCCATGGAAGCATTAAATATTGAACGTTTTTTCAAAAAAAATCGTCTAAATCAAATAAGAATACTATATATTTTATTTTCACTAGCACTATCTTATTTAGTTGTCAACTTTCTTATGGATTTTGTTAATAGTTATATTTTTAATTTATAAAAATAAAATAATGTGCTATAATAACAGGCATATTGAGGTGTAATAATGGAAAAAAAAGAAATAAATTATCAAAATAAAATACAAAATAAATTAAAAATGAAATATGTAAGACAATTATTAATCTGTGAATCAGCTCTTTTAGCATTGACAGTACCTCTTACAATCTTAAATTCTAAACCGCAACCAGTAAAAATTGAAAAAAATATTACAAAAGAAGGTATTTTTGAGCGTGAAATAAAAGAAGATGAAATGGAAGATAATCATTTAATAGTAAAAACAAAATGGGAAAAACAACAAGATGGAACATATAAACGTCAATCTGCAACTTATGACTTAAGTGATAAAACTTTTGATGAAATAAAACAATTAGTAGATAATAAAGAAACTTTACTTGCTTTTATCATCCATAATGAAAGTAGTAAAAAGACAGAATATAAAAAAGTATTAAGTGATGAGGAAATTAAAAATAATGAATTAGAAATAATGGGATATGCTTATATTGTAGATGAAAATTATATGAGTAAACCTGAACGTAGTCAATCAGATAAAGCAATTTTAGGTGGTATATTTTGTTTTGTTTTAGTTGCCTCTGGTTTTATTAGTTGTAATTATGATGTTTTAAAACAAGAAAAACGAAATGAACAAAGTAAATTGTTAAAAATACTAACAGATGAAGAAATTAAAGAAAATAAATGCAAATTAAATAAATGTTTAACTTTAGCCCGTAAAAAAAGTTCTTAATAGAACTTTTTTTGTTGATCGATATAACTAGCATTACCAAAAGCTAAAATTGGTATAAATATAAATGATAAAAATAATAAACCTAAACCAAACAAGAAACTCTTACCAAATGCTTCAGCTAACTTAAACATTAATAAAATACCCATAATAACATTTACAAATGGTACTAACAATAATAATGCATAAAGACCATTTCCAAATGCTATTTGATACATGCAATAAATATTAACTATAGGAATTATGGAATAAATACCTGGCATATTAGCCTTTTCAAATATTATCCAACTGCATGCTAAATAAAATATTAATATAGCTAGAACAAATATCACAATTTCTACCTCCCTACTATTTAAAATGATATCAAATATTAATTTTTTTGACAATAATTTTATAAACTAAAGTATATACTAATAATATGAAAAAGATTATATTATTAGTTTTTTTGTTTTGCCTACCATTAGTAGTAGCTTTGCTTTTTAAAAAAGAAGAAGAAATTAAGAAACCAGAAGAGAATAAAGAAAAAGAAGAAATAACTATTAAAGTAATGTATGAAGATAATAGTATTAATGAAATTAATCTAGAAGATTATTTAATTGGTGTTTTAGGAGGTGAAATGCCAGTATCCTTTCCTTTAGAAGCTCTAAAAGCCCAAGCAGTAGCCTCAAGAACTTATGTTTTATATCAAAAAGAACACAATACTAAAGAATATGATGTTTTAAATACAACAACAAATCAAGTCTATAAAGATCAAGAACAATTAAAACAAGTTTGGAATGAAAATTATGATCAAAATATCGCTAAAATAAAACAAGCTATTGAACAAACTAAAGGAGAGATAATGGTTTATAACGATGAAATAATTGATGCCCTCTTTTTTTCAACTGCTCCTGGATATACGGAAAATAGTGAAGATGTTTTTTCTTCATCTATGCCATATTTAAGAAGTGTAGAATCTAATTGGGATAAAAATGCCCCTAATTATGAAAGTACTAAAAGCTTTTCATTAGAGGAATTTAAAAATCTTTTAGGATTAAATAGTGTTTCTAATATTGTTGTTGGAGAGCTTAGTAACACAGGTAGAACAAAAACATTAATTATCGATAATGTTACTTTAAAAGCAAATGATATAAGGAACAAATTAAGTTTACGAAGTACTTATTTTGATTACGATATCAAAGATAATACGATTACCTTTACAACTTATGGTTATGGTCATGGTGTTGGTATGAGTCAATATGGTGCTAAATATATGGCGGAAGAAGGTTATTCATATCAAGAAATCTTAAATCATTATTATACTGATATAAAAATTATAAAAAGTGTATAAAACCTCAAAAACAGTTCAAACTTTTAATGAGGTGAAATATGAGAAAGCGTAGATTGAAAAAAGAATTAATTCCTTATTTGTTAGGAATAACTTCTATTATCGTTGTAAGTATTGGAATTATAGTAGGTTCTAATATTGAATTTGAACAAAAGGATGATTATGATTATGTATCAGAAACTATCTTAGATGAAACAACTCCTGTTGTTAGTGAAACTGTAGTAGTTTTAAAACCATTTACTGATAACGAAGTAAAGATTTTAACAAACTACTATGACTATAATGCATCTAATGAACAACAAGAAGGATCTTTAATCTATAATGAAGGAACATATATGCAAAATACAGGTGTTATATATGGTAAAGAAGCAACATTTGATGTTATATCTATTTTAGATGGAACTGTAAAAGATGTAAAAAATGATCCAATGCTAGGAACAGTAGTAGAAATTGAACATGAAAATAATGTTATAAGCATTTATCAATCATTAAGTGAAACAACCTTAAAAAAGGGCGATGCTGTATTACGTGGTCAAGTTATAGGAACAAGTGGAACATGTAATTTAAACTCTAGTTTAGGTAATCATTTACTATTTGAATTAATCGTTAATGGTAGTAATGTAAATCCAGAAGAATATTATGGAAAACCAGTAAATGAATTATAAGAGCTAAGCTCTTTTTTGGTATAAAACAATGTTAAACATATATACTTTACTAGAGGTGTATAATGAATAACTTAGTTATTATGCGTGTATTTAGTGAAGCATATTATATGTTAGAAACACAAAAAACAATAAGAGAAATTGCTAAAATATTTAAAGTATCCAAAAGTACTGTACATAAAGACTTACATGAAAGACTTTATTATTGTGATAAAGAATTATATAAAAAAATAGATGAAATAATGACTTATCATAAAGAAATAAGACATATAAGAGGTGGACAGTCAACAAAATTAAAATATTTAAATAATAGCTAGAAAGGAATTTATGTTTGCAAAAGATATTGGAATAGATTTAGGAACAGCTAATGTACTAATATATTTGAAAGGGCAAGGGGTAGTTTTAAATGAACCTAGCGTAGTTGCTTTAGAAAAAGATACGAAAAAAGTTTTAGCTGTAGGAAGTGATGCTAGAGATATGCTAGGACGTACTCCTTTAAAAATAGAAGCAATTAAACCAATGAAAGATGGTGTCATAGCCGATTATGAAGTAACAGAAATAATGCTAAATAAATTTATTGAACGTGTTAATGGTAAAACCTTTTTTATGCGTCCACGTATTTTAATATGCTGTCCTACTAATGTTACACAAGTAGAAAAAAATGCGATTAAAGAAGCAGCTGAAAGAACTGGTGCTAAAAAAGTTTTTATCGAAGAGGAACCAAAAGTAGCAGCAGTAGGAGCAGGACTTGATATATCTAAACCTAATGGTAATATGATCATTGATATTGGTGGAGGAACAACTGATATTGCTGTACTTTCTTTAGGTGATATTGTTACAAGTACATCACTAAAAATAGCTGGTAATTACTTTGATGAAGAGATAAAAAAATATATTAAAGATAAATATCAATTATTAATAGGTGATCGTACAGCTGAACAAATTAAAATTCAGGTAGGAACAGTATATAAAGATCATAAAAAAGAAAAAATGGAAGTTCGTGGTCGAGATATTGTTACAGGATTACCTAATACTATTACTTTCATGTCTCGTGAAGTAGAAGAAGCTCTAAGAGATAGCATGGCAGAAATAACAAGATGTGCTAAAAATGTATTAGAAAAAACGCCACCTGAATTATCAGCAGATATCATTGAAAAAGGTATTGTTTTAACAGGTGGTGGTGCATTAATTGATGGTATAGCAGAATTACTAGAAGAAGAATTAGAAGTGCCTGTTTATGTAGCAGATGATCCATTAACGTGTGTAGCTTTAGGAACAGGTATAATGTTAGAAAATTTAGAATTAATAGATAATTAAAAAAAACTATGGTATAATTTAATTGGTGATATTATGTTAGAAATAATGCCAATGATAATTATACCTTTTTTATTTACTTTATTTTTTGTTCCTATAGTTAGAGATATTGCTTTTCATGTAGGAGCCTTAGATATACCTAATGCAAGAAAAGTACATAAAGAACCTATGCCTCGTTTAGGAGGACTTGCTATTTTCTTAGGCTTTTTATTAGGATATATGCTATATGGTACCCATAGTGCTCAAATGAATTCAATATTAATAGGTAGTTTTGTTATTGTTTTAACAGGTATTTTAGATGACATTAAACCATTAAAAGCCAGTGTTAAGTTTGCTGGTCAATTAGTAGCAGCTTGCATACTAGTTTTTTATGGTAACTTTTTAATGACTAATGTTACAGCATTTGGTTTAGATATTAGTTTTGGACCATTTTCATATCTTTTAACTTTATTTTTTATTTTAGGTTGTATCAACTGTATTAACTTAATTGATGGCTTGGATGGTTTAGCAGGCGGTATAAGTAGCATTTACTTTTTAACTATTGGTATTATAGCAGTTATGCAAGGTTCAACAGGCTTAGATTATATTTTAACATTTATTATGTTAGGATCAACTTTAGGCTTTCTTGTTCATAATTTTAATCCAGCTACTATTTTTATGGGTGATTCTGGATCAATGTTTTTAGGATTCATAATAGCTACTATTGCATTATTGGGATTTAAAAATGTAACACTTACTTCATTAATTATTCCATTATTAATTTTAGCAATTCCAATTTTAGATACTTTATTTGCTATTATAAGAAGAATATTAAAAGGTGAATCAATATCAACTCCTGATAAATTTCATATTCATCATCAATTGTTAAAACGTAATTTTAGTCAACGACAAACAGTATTAATAATATATGTAATTAACCTTTTATTTGCCTTTGCTTCTATTGTTTATGTTTTAAAGGATGCTAACTTAGGTTATATTATTTATGGTATTTTATTAATCATTGTTACTTTATTTGTTGCTAAAACAAATGTTGTATATGATACTGAAAAAATAAAAAAGAAATTTCATTTTAGAAAGAAAGAAAAATAATCTTTCTTTTTTTTGCCATAATAATACTGGTGATTATATGTTTATAGATATTGTTAAAACAGATTGGTTAGAAGTATTAGATGTTATTGTAAGAAGTATTTTATCTTTAGTGACGCTTTTTTTAGTTACTAAAATGCTTGGAAAAAAACAAGTATCGCAACTTAGTTTATTTGATTATGTTATAGGTATATCTATCGGTAATTTTGCTGCTGAAATGACTATTAACACAGAAAGTCAATATATGAATGGTATAGTATCAGTAGTAATGTTTGGTTTAGTCGCATATATTGTTTCAATTATAACAATGAAAAGCATTATACTGAGAAGATATTTTATGGGTGTTCCAACAATTTTAATTCAAAAAGGTAAGATATTAGAAAAAAATATGCGCAAAGTAAAATTTGACATGAATGACTTATTAGAGGAAATACGAAATGCTGGTTATTTTAATTTAGAAGAAGTAGAATATGCCATAATGGAAGCTAATGGGAAAGTAAGTGTTTTACCTAAAGTAGCTTATAAACCTGTAACAGTTAGTGATTTAAAATTAAATATTAAACAAGATGGTTTAGTTGCTAATGTCTTAATTGATGGTAAGATTATGCCAAAGAATTTGGAAAATATGCATAAAACACAAGCGTGGCTAGAAAAACAGTTGAAACAAAAAGGGTATAATACATACGAAAATATCTTATTAGCTACATTAGATGAAAATGATAAAGTAGTTATTTATGAAAAAAATTTAGACTTAAAACC
The DNA here is from genome assembly GCA_944358325.1 of uncultured Bacilli bacterium. Taxonomy (GTDB): domain Bacteria; phylum Bacillota_I; class Bacilli_A; order RF39; family UBA660; genus CALVXF01. The sequence goes on along the minus strand of CALVQV010000019.1, from coordinate 7,267 downwards.
ACATGATATTATGGAATAATGTCTAGTAAGTGTTTAATTTTCTAATATAATAGACTATATTTTTATTTTTTGTTATACTTTTAATAGGTGATAGTATGACAGGAAGCAAATTAAGACATTTTTGTGCATCAGTTATTTTGATTGATCCAGAGACTAAAAAAATATTATTAGTTCATCACAAAAAATTTGGTAAATGGGTTCAACCTGGTGGCCATATTGAAGAAGAAGAAACACCAGAAGAATGTGCAGTAAGAGAAGCATATGAAGAAACAGGTATTAAAGTTAAATTAGTGGGAGAACGTTTTCCAAGAGAAGATGACTTTATTAAACCATTAGCTGTTCAAAAAAATCGTAATAAAGAAGGATATTTGCACATAGATTTTGTTTATTTAGCAGTACCTTTAACCACTGAAATAGATAATTCTAATCCAGAAAATACGGGTGTAGAATGGTTCAGTCGTAATGATTTAGAAAATATATCAGTTTTTAATGATATAAAAATAACAATGGATTATGTTTTAGCTAACATAATAAGATAACTATGGAAATATATATAACAACATTTTTATCTATCGCAACTATTATCATTACGATTGTTACAACTGTTTATACTGTCAATAAACGTGTAGAAAATGAAAAAAGAGAAACTCATATGCCGTATATTATATTAGAGAAAGTTATTGCATTAGAAGACATTGATACGCGTAAGTATTATTTAACATTTTATGGGCGCAATTATTCTAATCTAAAAATCAAGCCAAAACAAGAAAAATATTTACCTATAGAATTATTAATTAAAAATATAGGATATGGTGTTGCTACAAATATTAAATTTTATAATTTATTAACAGGAAATCAAATTGAGGGAACACAAGAAAGTCACAAAGAAGAAAATCAACGTTTATTTACAACATTAGATGCTGGTGTTAATGAAGAGAAGAAAATACAAGCTAAATTAATAAGTACTATTTTAACAAAACGTAAAACAACAATAGAAGAACATAATCGCATTTTGTGTGTATATAAAGATTTAAATGAACATATATATACATCAATTTTTTGTATAAATATGAAAGATGAAGACAATTATGATTTCTTTGCTTATCAACCATCAAGTAAAAGTTACAAACGTTGGATAAAAGAAAATAAAAGACAATATAAAGAAATATTAAAAAAATATAGTGAATAAAAGAGTAGTCAACTAAGACTACTCTTTATCTTTCTTTTAATTTTATTTTTAATCTTACGGCGATATTTAGGACTAATTACAATAAGAATAATAAAGATACCTATAGCTAATATAATGGTCCAAATTGGTATTTGTTCTTCCTCTGGTACTTCATTACTCCAAATACCTGCTAAATTAGCTTCGGCAATAGCTTGATGATCTTCTAGTAGACTAGTATATTTATAATCATCATATAAATAAGCTACTTCTGCATATCCTAACTTAATTAGTTCATCTTGAAGTAAAACGTCGTCAACCCAAACCCAGGCTAAAATCCTATCATATTTATCAATTTTGTTACCTTCTTCATATTCTAATACAATCTTTTTAGCTTTTTTTAGACTATTACATGTAAAATCACTAGCTTCTTTACCGTATGGTTGTTCACCTTTTGTTGGATGTACCGTTTCTGGTGTATCAATAGCTAAAAAGCGTACACTTTTAACTTCATCATCAATAATAAACTTAGCTGTATCACCATCAACACAACTATCAAAAATAACTTCTTCTTTTTCCAAGGCATAAGTATTACTAATAAATAAAAAGAAAACAAAAATACTAACAACTAACTTTTGCATTATCTCACCTTAACAATTATATCATATTTTCCTATTTACATAAATGCTAACTTTGTGGTATAATTCACTGGTTGAGAAGAGGTTTTTTGTATGAAAATAAGAAATATTGCTATTATTGCCCATGTCGATCATGGTAAAACAACTCTAGTAGATAAACTATTACAAATGTCAGGAACATTCCGTGATAATGAAGATATAACAGATTTATCAATGGATTCTAATGCGATTGAAAAAGAAAGAGGAATTACCATTTTAGCTAAAACAACAGCTATTAATTATGAAGGATATCGTATTAATATTCTTGATACTCCAGGACACGCTGATTTTGGTGGAGAAGTAGAAAGAATTATGAACATGGTTGATGGTGTATTACTTGTTGTTGATGCTTATGAAGGAACAATGCCACAAACAAGATTTGTACTAAAAAAAGCATTAGAAGCAGGAGTTACTCCTATTGTCGTTGTTAATAAAATAGATAAACCAACTGCTCGTCCAAAAGAAGTAGTAGATGAAGTACTTGATTTATTTATTGAATTAGGTGCTGACATAGATCAATTAGATTTCCCTGTTATATATGCTAGTGCTTTAGCAGGAACTTCAAGTTTACATCCTGAAATTGATACTCAAGAACCAACAATGAACTATATTTTAGATGCTATTATTAGCTATATTCCTGCACCAAATGTCGAAATTGATGGTGGATTCCAATTCCAACCAGCTTTATTAGACTATAATGATTATGTTGGTCGTATTGGTATAGGACGTGTTAAAAGAGGTAGTGTCAAAGTAAATGAAATGGTATCTTGTGTTAGACGTGATGGTACTATTAAACAATTCCGTATTCAAAAAATGTTTGGTTATTTAGGATTAAAAAGAATTGAAGTAACTGAAGCAAAAGCTGGAGATATTGTCGCAATCGCTGGTTTACCAGATATTGAAGTAGGTGAAACAGTATGTACAGTAGGTAAAGAAGAAGCCTTACCTCTATTACGCATTGATGAACCAACTCTTCAAATGACATTTGGTGTTAATACTAGTCCATTCTGTGGACGTGATGGTAAATTATTAACTGCCCGTAAAATCGAAGAAAGATTAATGAAAGAAACAGAAAAAGATGTTAGTTTAAAAGTAAGACCTAATGATTCAGAAAGTTTTATTGTATCTGGACGTGGAGAACTACACTTATCTATCTTAATTGAAAATATGCGTCGTGAAGGATTTGAATTACAAGTATCAAAACCAGAAGTTATCAAAAAAGAAATAGATGGCGTTATGTGTGAACCATTTGAAGACGTACAAATTGATGTTCCAGAAGAATATGTAGGTTCTGTTATTGAAGCCTTAGGAAATCGTGAAGCTATCATGGAAAATATGCATAATCAAGGAAATCAAGTAAGATTATCATATACAGTTCCTTCAAGAGGCTTAATTGGTTTTTCAACAGAATTTATGACAATTACTAAAGGTTATGGTGTTTTAAATCATACTTATAAAGAATATCGTCCACTTGCAGGAAGCACTGTCGGAGAAAGAAAACTAGGTGTTTTAGTTTCTATGGAAAATGGTAAAGCTACTGCTTATGCACTAGGACAATTAGAAGATCGTGGCGTTATGTTTATTGAACCAGGCGATGAAGTATATGAAGGTATGATTGTTGGAGAACATACTCATGATAATGACTTAGCTGTAAACGTTGTTAAAGGTAAAAAACTTACTAATACACGTGCTTCAGGTAGTGACCATACAGTTGTATTAAAAAGACCTCGTAAAATGTCACTAGAAACATGTTTAGACTATATTAATAGTGATGAATATGTTGAAGTAACACCTCATAACTTTAGATTACGTAAAATGATTTTAAATACTGAATTACGTAAAAAAGCAGATGCAAAAAAGAACAATTAGTTCTTTTTTTTATGTTATGATATAATTATAATGGTGATATAATGATTTGTAAAAAATGTGGTAATGAAATAGATAATAATCAAAAAGTATGCCCTAAATGTGGTGAATTACTTGGTGATGAAGTAGAACAAGAAAACAAAAAATTAAAAACCATTGAAATAAACAATGGCTTTATCTTTTACATATTTGCTCTTATCTTTCCAATTTTTGGTTTTATAATATATATATTTGGAAGCAAAGCTGGTCTTATTAAGTCTAAAGGTTTACTTATTACCTCAATTATAGGATTATTATTTAGGATATTTTTATTTTAAAGAGCACTAGCTCTTTTTTATTAGGATATCAATAATTTCCTTAGTACTATATCCATCATAATTTAATAACTTACTAAACATACTTATATCATTAAAACCTGGTAAAGTATTAATTTCGTTAACATAAACCCTATCTCCTAAAAAGAAATCAATACGAGCTAGACCATGACAATCTAAAACTTTAAATAGTGTACGGGCATAATCCTTAATTATATCAATTTCTTTTAATGTAATATTAGCAGGTATAATCAGTTCAGTTTCATGTTCATATTTACTATCATAATCATAAAAACCATTACTTTTAACTTCACCAATGCTACTAACAATAATTTCATCACTTTCTAAAACCGCACACTCTAATTCACGTGCATCAATCCACTTTTCCACAATAATTCTTTTATCATATTTAAAAGCTAAATCACAAGCTTTTTTTAATTCATAAGCATTATTAACTTTACTAATACCAATACTAGAACCACCATTACATGGTTTTACCATAACTGGAAAACTAACTATATCACTAGGATAACTAGTATATATTTTATATGGAACAACAGGTATCTTAAAACCATCCATAATTGTTTTAAAAATACCTTTATCCATACAAATAGAACTACTTAAAACATTACATCCAACATATGGTATATTTAATGTTTCTAAAAAGCCTTGAATACAACCATCTTCCCCATATTTACCATGTAAAATAGGTAAAACAATATCATAATTGTATATATCATCTAACTTTTCCACAACTAAACTATTTTTTAGATCATCACTATCTAATATTCCACAGGTTTTATAAAACTTATGATTTTTTATATACCATACATCATAATTATCAAGATATTTTATTATATTTCTAGCGCTATTTAATGATATTTGGTGTTCGCTAGAATCTCCACCACATAAAACTAAAACCTTCATAAATCACCTATCATATTATATGTTTAAAAAAAAGAGAGTTAATCTCTTTTCTTATCTAAATAATGAGCTTTCAATTCTTTAAATCTTTGATAATGAATAATTTCTCTTTGTCTTAAAAAACTAAGTGGACCTAAAACATTAGGATCATCAGTTAAATCCATCAAATGTTCATAAGTAGCACGAGCTTTTTGTTCAGCAGCTAAATCACTTTCTAAATCAGCCATATAATCCCCAGTATTAGAAACATAAGCTGTAGTAAATGGTACACCATTTGAATCCCCTAAATTAATAGATAAGCCATTTTGACCATAGTAACCTTCCAAACCTGCTTCTTTTAATTCATTTAAAGTTGCCCCTCTCATTAGTTGATAGACCATTGTTTGAATCATTTCAACATGGCCTAATTCTTCAGTTCCAATATCAGTAAGTAAACTTTTCCCTAAATCATCAGGCATATTATAGCGTTGTGCCAAATATTGTAAAGCAGCACCTAACTCACCATTAGGACCACCACACTGTGTTAATATAGCTTTAGCCAGTTTTAAATTATGTTTATCTATACATATAGGATACTCTAATTTTTTAACGTATTTCCACATAAAATCACCTAATATTCCCATGGCCATGGAGAATCATTCCAAGACCATCTATTTCCTTTCAAAGCATTACTATTAGTATTTAGAGGACCATACATTTTTTCATAATCGCCTAAAACAAGATTATATTCATTTAAAAAACGATTATATAAACCAATCATATCATTATCATTAGGATGTGTATCTAAATATAAATTAATATCAGTAAGAGCAAAACAAAGACCATCTAAGTAAGTAAGCATATCTGCTTGCTCATTTTCTGGTTTTATTTCAATAGGTTCCCTTAATTTATAACTATTATATAAATCAGGAAACATGTTACCACGAATAAAACCATTATATGAATTATATAAATCATTAGGATTAACATGTTCTATATAATTACATTTTATATAATTATTTGTACTACTATTCATCTAATTTCCTCCTAATTAATACTATGTATTTACACCCAATTTGTATAGGCAAGTACCCATTTATAAAAAAATTAAAAAAACACTTGCCAAAATTCAATTTTATTGATAAAATAACTATGCAATTTGGCGAGTATGGTGAAGGGGTTAACACGGTGGATTGTGGTTCCATTATGCTAGGGTTCGAATCCCTATACTCGCCCCATATTGTATATAAAATCGATTCTTATGAGTCGATTTTTATTTAAATAAAAATACTATTTATTATTGTTGGCTTTTTACAAGGCACATATAAGGCTGGTAGGAGTGAAAAATAAAGTTTAATACTTTATTTTTTATTATTTTATGTGGTATAATCTAAAGGCGAAAGAGATGATTATATGTTACATATTATTATGCATACATTAGAAGAAGTTATTGTTTTGATTCCATTTTTATTTATTGCTTTCTTTATTATGGAATATATTGAACACAAGTTTAGTGATAAAAGCAAAGAAATCGTACTTAAATCAGGACGCTTTGGTCCAATCTTAGGGTCTATTTTAGGTGCTTTTCCACAATGTGGTTTTAGTGTTGCGGCTACTAATTTTTATGCGACTAGAATTATTACTGTTGGTACATTAGTTGCTATTTATTTATCGACTTCAGATGAAATGTTACCTATTATGCTTGGCAAAGGTGTAGATGCTAGTATTATTATAAAGATTATTGCTTTAAAAGTAGTTATTGGGATGCTTTGTGGCTTAGTAATAGATTTTATATTATTTAAAAATAAAAGGGAAAAAGAACATATTCATGATTTTTGTGATGATGAACATTGTGGTTGTGAACATAGTTTATTGTTTTCCACAGTAAAACATACATTAAACATTATTTTATTTATTTTTGTTTCTTCTTTTATATTAAATATCGTAATGCATTACTTAGGGGAAGATGCAATTAGAAATATATTTATGAGTGATAAATTATTTGGACCACTTTTAGCTAGTTTAATAGGTTTAATTCCTAATTGTGGTGCTAGTGTAATTATTACTGAGTTGTATTTAAGTAGTAATATTACATTTGGTTCAGCTATGGCAGGATTATTAACTGGTAGTGGTGTTGCATTGTTAGTTTTGTTTAAAACAAATAAAAATATGAAAGAAAATATGTTAATTTTATCAACTATTTATGCTTTAGGTGCTTTGAGCGGTATTATTATTGATTTAATGGGAATTATAATTTAAAAGACTTTTTAGTCTTTTTTCTTTTTAAAATAGTGTTTAAATGGTATAATAATAAAGAAGATTGGATTGATAATTATGTATAT
>CALVQV010000018.1 GCA_944358325.1 uncultured Bacilli bacterium | reverse complement strand
TATGATTTTTTGATTTTTAAAACCTTCGCAAACCCTTATTTTATAAGCTATTTACCACAGCAATTCTTATACTTTTTTCCACTCCCACATGGACATGGATCATTACGTCCTACTTTTGGAGCAGCTTTTTTAGGTGTTGCTTTTTTAGTTTTTGTTGTATCACTAACAGCCTCACCTTTAGCTACTTGTTTTCTTTCAGTATTTTGTCTAATTTCAGCTTTTAATAAGTAATTAGATACTTCTTTATCAATTGTATATAGTAGGTTATCAAATAGTTCATATCCTTCTGTTGTATAAGCTCTTAATGGATCTTGTTGAGCATAGCTACGTAAATAAATACCTTCTCTTAAATGAGCCATAGAGTTAATATGTTCCATCCAATAAGTATCATTTACTCTAAGAGTTATAGCTTTTTCAAATTCATTACGAATTTCTACAGGAATATCTTTTGTTTTTTCTTCATATTCTTGAACAATAGCTTCATAAAGTATTTCAATAACTTTATCTTCTTTTAAATCATTTAATTGATTAATAGTAAATGGTTGTTTTAGATACTTGTCATTCATTACTTCAAGGATTTGTTCAAGATCATTATTTGTTAATTTACCTTCTGGTGCAATATGTTCATATACTAAATCACTAACAAAGTTTTTAAATGTTTCTAAAATACGTTCATGAATAGAATCACTATCTAATATTTCATTACGTCTTTCATAAATAATTTGTCTTTGTTTGTTGATAACATCATCATATTGTAATAATTGTTTACGAATATCATAGTTATTGCCTTCAACACGTTTTTGTGCTTGTTCAATAGAATTAGATAACATTTTGTTTCTAATTGAAGCATCATCGTCAAATCCAACTCTTGCTAATAAAGTTTTAGCTCTATCAGTACCAAAACGTACCATCAAGTCATCTTCAAATGACACACAAAATTGACTCATACCAGGATCTCCTTGACGACCAGCACGTCCTCTTAATTGGTTATCGATACGACGTGATTCATGTCTTTCAGTACCTAATACACATAAACCACCTAAAGCTTTAACTTCATCAGTTAGTTTGATATCGGTACCACGACCAGCCATATTAGTAGCAATAGTAACTGAACCTTTTTCCCCAGCGTGCGCAATAATTTCTGCTTCACGTTCGTGATTTTTAGCATTTAACACTTCATGTGGAATATGTTCACGTTTTAACATATCACTTAATAATTCACTTGTTTCAACGGCTACTGTACCAACTAGAATTGGTTGTCCTTTTGCATGTCTTTCTTTTATTTCATTAACAATGGCTTTATATTTACCCTTTTTAGTAGCAAATATTAAATCCCCAAAGTCTTCACGAATAACAGGTTTGTTAGTAGGAATACATATAACATACATATTATAAATATCTCTAAATTCTTCTTCTTCTGTTTTTGCAGTACCAGTCATACCTGCTAATTTTTTATACATTCTAAATAAATTTTGGAAAGTAATTGTTGCTAAAGTTTTTGTTTCTTCATTAATTTGTACATGTTCTTTAGCTTCTATTGCTTGGTGTAAGCCATCACTAAATGTTCTTCCGTGCATCAAACGTCCTGTAAATTGGTCGACAATGATTACTTTACCTTCACTAACAACATAGTCAAAATCTCTTTTCATGGCAAAGTTAGCTTTTAGTGCTTGATTGATATAATGAACAAGTGTTGTATGATTAATATCAAACAAATTATCAACACCAAAAGCCTTTTCAGCTTTTTTAACACCTTCTTCATCAAGTGTTACAGCTTTTGTTTTTTCATCATATAAATAACCATCATTTTCTTTTAAACGTTTAACAAAACTATCTGCTTGAATATATAAATTAGCAGATTGCATAAACCCTCCACTAATAATTAGTGGTGTTCTAGCTTCATCAATTAAAACAGAGTCAACTTCATCGACAATTGCAAAATTAAGTGGACGTGCTACACGATCACTAGCTTTTACAACCATATTATCCCTTAGATAATCAAAACCAATTTCGTTATTAGTAGAATACATAATATCGCATGCATATGCTTCTTGTTTTTCTTTATGATTTAACTCACGATAATTAACACCAACAGTTAATCCTAAAAAACGATAAATTTCACCCATCCAAGCAGCATCACGTCCAGCAAGATATTCATTAACAGTAATAATATGTACACCTTCGCCTGTTAAAGCATTTAAATAAGCTGGCATAGTTGAAGTAAGAGTTTTACCTTCACCTGTTTTCATTTCCGCAATATTACCATAATGAATAGCAAAACCACCAATAACTTGTACCTTATATGGTTTTTCTTTTATAACGCGAAATGCTGCTTCACGAGCAACTGCAAAAGCTTCTACTTTAATATCTTCTAAAGTTTCACCATTAGCTAATCTTTCTTTAAATTCTATAGTTTTATTTTTTAATTCTTCATCTGATAAAGCACTCATAGTTTCATCTAAAGCTAGTACTTCATCAGCCAATTTTTCAAATCTTTTTAATTCTTTGTATTCATGATCAAATAATCTACTTAAAAAGTTCATAACATCGATCCTTCCTTTTGTCCATAATATATTTTATCAAACTTTCCTAAAAAAACCTAGCAAAATCTATTATAAAACTAAAAAAGGACTTTAATAGTCCTATTTAGTTTCTATAATCCCGTAATTTCCATCTTTTCTTTTATATAATACACAAGATAAATTGTCTTTATCTCTTTCAAAAACAAAGAAATCATGTCCTAATAATTCCATTTGAAGAATAGCTTCTTCTTCATTCATTGGTTTTACTTCTATTTTTTTACGTTTAACAATTTTATGTGACTCTGATTCTTCATCCTTTTCTAACTCAAAATTCATGTTAAAATCTTCAAAACGATTTTTAACGTTTTTCTTATGCATCTTTGTTTTATTCTTACGAATTTGTCTTTCTAGTTTTTCTGTAACTAAATCGATTGCAGCATATAAATCTTTTCCTCGATCTTCAGCACGTAAAATAAGTTTTTTTGCAGGAATGGTAACTTCAACTATTTGATCAATACCACTAATGCGCACCACAACATTAGCTTTCAACTCATCAGGATTTTCAAAATACTTATCTAGCCTACCTATTTTTTCTTCTATATAGTTTTTAATGGGTTTAGTAACTTCTAATTTGTTACCTCTGATATTAAATTTCATACCATCATCCTTTCTATAAACATTATAACATAAAATGATTAAAAAACAAAATGAAAGATTTGTGAAAAAAAAAGCAACTAAACTAGAGTCGCTTTAATTTCTACAACATTTTTAGCTTGGTAGCCTTTATCTGTTTTTACAAGATCAAACTCAACATATTGACCTTCTACTAATGTTTTATAACCAGGCGTTAGAATCGCTGAGTAATGCACAAATATGTCTTCGCCGTCTTTGTATTCAATAAATCCAAATCCTTTTTCATTATTGAACCATTTGACTTTACCCTTCATATATCCTCCTTCTAGTTCCCATCAAAATCACTTGCTAGCTTAGCTCAGTTGTGGGAAGCAACCTTATCATATCAAATTGACAACAGTGATATCCAAAAAATGTTTAAAAGGATATTTTTTATGTTTAAAAATTGAAAACAAATTAATTCAATATCAAAAATTACTCTTTTTATGCATAAAAACTATTTTTTAATACTTATTTTTTCAAAATTAAATTAATAATTGTTAAAATTGCCTAGTGAGGTAAAAATATGAAGAAGTATGTTGTAAAGAAATTATTAATGTTTATTAAAAAATACCAAAATCTTGATCAAGAAAAAGAAGATATAGTTGCATATGGTTTGGAAGGCATTTACATTTTAATAACAAAAACAATCGGTATTTTTTCACTAGCGTATATATTAGGTATATTAAAAGAAACTATAATATTTACTTTAATATATAATGCTATCAGAACAACATCTTTCGGATTGCATGCTAAAGAAAGTTGGATGTGCTGGATTTCTTCTTCTATAATCTTCTTAGGAGTACCTTACATAGCAAATAATGTCACTTTAATTATTGCATTACGTCTTATTATAGGCATTACCTGCATATTATATATTTATAAATATGCACCTGCTGATACGCACAAAAGGCCTATAGTAAACCCAAAATTACGTCGTAAATATAAACTAACTTCTACATTAATTGCAATAACAATGGTGACTTTATCATTGCTTATAGGCAACATGTTTATTCAAAACTGTCTTATATTCGCTTTAGTGGTTCAATCATTTATGATATCACCACAAGTATATAAGATATTCAAATTGCCATATGATAATTATAAAACATATCAGGCAGCATAAAAGAATAAATAGGAGGTAGTAGTGATGTTTAATTTTTTAGCAAGTTTATTAACAGGGGTAACTGGATTAGTTACAGATACAAAATGTACATGGATTTTTGTTGATGAACCAACTTGTCCAAAATCATTAATTAAATAAATTTAAAACTCATCATATTTGATGAGTTTTTTTATCTATTATAATTACTTGTTCAAAAAAGCAACCACTAATTTTTATTTTATTAGAAATTCTTTTATCGCTATCTATAATTTCTTTAACAATTTTCAAACCATGCCCACGTTGATTTGATTTAGTAGAATATCCTTGTTCATAAATTTTATCCACTTCAAATTTATTTTTATAATTATTTGCGATTTTTATTTGAAAATAGTTATTGCAGTTATTTATTGATACGCGTATAGATGGTTTTTTAACTTTTTCAACTGCTTCTATAGAATTATCAATAAATATTGCTACAATCTTGCATATTTTTGCTTGCAAATCATTATTCATTGAAATTAATTCCGCTATATCAGATGTATTGGTTAATGAAAAATCTACACTAATTTTTTTATTTTCCATAATACAAAATTTACAATATAACAATCCTTGTAAACCACCATTTGGGATTGTTTTTAATTTGTCTAACCAATTATTATTTTCATTTATTTTAAAATTAAGAATTTCATCAATATATTCAATAGCAATTTTGTCTTTTACCATTCCTCTAATAATCATTAACTCATTTCTATTTTCGTGACTATGCATTCTCTCTCTGGCATATAATTTTTCATATTCACTTAAATTTTCCATTAATAAATTATAATTTTGTTCTAATGCTATGTTTTCACTTTTTGATTGAAATATTATAATCGCTAAAATAGAATATATTATTATTAATGATAAATTAAATAATACCATCCATTGATTTGTAGTTTTAAAATATAAGCTAATAACCAATATGATAAACGTAATAACTGATAGTAACCCAATAAACAATACATTATTTTTAATATAATTACTAGAATTTAAAATTATTTTATTCATTATATTTTTTATGTGATTTATATTTATTAGAAAACATTGTATAGTACTAATCATTAAATTTGTTGTAAAAGTTGCAAAATATTTTTTATTTATATCAGCTAAATTTATTCCTAATACAGCTGTTAAAAATAAAACACACAACATTTCACTTATAAAAATTAAAGTATTGGATAAAAAAGAGGCAATGGATGATTCAACAATAGTTTTTTTAAAAAGTTTCATATTTATTAAAATTAATATAAAAATAGAAGTAGACATTCTTATAAAAACATTAATAGTATTATAACAAATGCCTATATATAAGGATAAAAATATTGATAAAATCCAAAACCATTTATCTTTATAATTTATATTTTTATCTAAAATTTTTGAACAAGTATATATTAGTGCCCATACGTTAAAAAATCCTCCAACATATATTCCTATTATTCTTTCCATCCTACTTTAATCCTCTCTTAAAGTTATCAGATAATAAGTCAATTGTTATATCATCATCGAATGTGATGGTGTTTTTTCTTTTATTAATATTTCTTACTCTATTCATATTTACGAAGCATGCTCTGTGTGTTTGAACGAAGTTACCATTTAACATTGTGGATACTTCTTGTAATGTTTTTGCTATTCTAAATTCGTTATAAGCAGTTACAATAAGTGTCTTTCTATCTATTTGATCTGTTGTTATATAAAGAATATCATTTATTGGAATTGTATATATTATTCCTTTATTTTCATATCTTATTGCTTGTCTTACTCCACTCATTTTTATAGCTTTAGAAAGTGCTGATTCTAATCTTTTTTCCATGTTATTGAATTTAGTAATAAATGTTAAAAACATTATTTCATCATGAAGTAATTCACTACCTAATTCGTTGTGACTTGTTAAAAAGATAATAATACTATCAATGTCATTTTCTCTTATTTCGCGTGCCACATCAATTCCTGATGCACTAGGTGTTTCTATATCTAGTATATATACTTTATTTGATAATTCTTCATTCATGATTTCATAAAAACTTTTATTATAATCAGCAAATAAATGTGTTTTATAATTAAGTTTATTTTTCATCATCATATTATCAATTATTTGTTTTACTTTATTTCGCATATGTTCATTATCTTCGCACACAATAAAATTCATATTATTACCTCCTACGTTTGCTCATTGTTTACTATATAAATATTACCATATTTTGGTATTTTGTACAATAAAAAAAGGCATTTTTTGTATTAAACTCCACCTTTTTTATTAAATATTCTTAAAATTAGTTTTCTTAATATATCTATAGGTATAACGGAAATGGCTATTGCAATAACTATAGTTAATTGATAAAAAGATAATGGCACTGTTCTAAATATATTACCACCAAAATATATTAAACATATTTGAACCATTACAACAAAAGACATAACTATTATAAACATTTTATTACGTAATAAATTAGAAAATAGGTATAAGCGATGTGTTCTAGCATTTAAACTATTAAATATACCTGATAAAACAAAAATGCTAAAAAAAGCTGTTATTTTGGCTTGTGGATTAAAATATTGGTCTACTAATGGTAATTTTAGAAAAAGAATACATAGTAAGCATGTATATAAACCTGTATATACTATTTCATTAATCATATATTTGTTTAAAATGTTTTCATTTTTCTTTTTTGGTTTTTCTTTCATATATTCCATATTAGGATATTCATATGAAAAAGCTAATGCTGCTAAAGTATCCATAACCATATTTATCCACAACATTTGTATCACTGTAATAGGCGTATCTATGCCAATAAATGGCCCTATTAAAGATATTCCAACTGCACATATATTCATTGTTAATTGAAATATAATAAATTTTCTAATACTTTTAAAAATTGTTCTTCCAAATAAAATAGCTTTTACTATAGATTTAAAATTATCATCTAAAATTACAATATCGCTTGCTTCTTTAGCTACTTCAGTTCCACTTCCTAAAGAAAATCCAACGTCGGCTTTTTTTAAGGCAGCTGCATCATTAACACCATCTCCTGTCATACCAACAACAAGATCTAGTTGTTTGGCAATATTTACTAGTCTTAATTTATCCTGTGGTAAAGCGCGAGCAACTATTTTTATTTTTCTAAATTTTTGACATAATTCATAGTCATCCATTGCATTTAATTTTTTACTATCTATAATTATTTCATTATTATTTATTAAATTTATTTCTTTAGCTATGGAAGTTGCAGTTTCTAGACTATCACCTGTAACAATAATTGTTTGTATTCCTGCTTCTTCTACTATTTGTATTGCTTGTTTAACATTTTTACGAATTTTATCTTTTATACATATGATAGCTACTAAAATTAATTCTTGAAATCTATTTTGTGAGTATCTATTTTCACATATCATTAATATTCTTGAACCTTTTAATGATTCTTCTTTTATTTTATTACGAATCTTAGAAATATCTATTAATTGCTTTTTTCCATTAATATCATAATAATATTTTAAATAATTGATTAAAACATCAGGTGCTCCTTTAATATAACGTTTATTATCTACTATCACACTTGAATATTTATTAACGCTATCAAAGGAGTTTTCCACAGTAAAAGTTTTTTCTCTACTAGAATAACCAATATATTTTAATAATGCTTGATCGGTCATATTGCCACCTGTTACATTATTGTCTATATAAAAACTTTCATTATTATATAGTATATGATCATATAATATGTTTTTATATGTGGAAAAATTATTATTATATTCATCTAAATTACCTAAAAATATTTTATCCACACTCATATTGCCTTCTGTTAAAGTACCTGTTTTGTCAGTTAATAATACATTTATTGAACCTGCTGTTTCAATACCAACTAATTTTCTAACTAAAACATTATTTTTTAACATTCTTTTCATATTGCTAGATAAAACTAAGGTTATCATCATAGGTAATCCTTCAGGTACGGCAACTACAATTATAGTTACGCTTAAAGTTAAACTATAAAAAATCAAACTTGTTATTAATGGTATGTTAGTTAAAGTATCTTTTATTAAAGATATATCGTAATTATTTATTATTACAATATTATTAAATAAATATGATAAAGAAACTAATATAGCACCTATATATCCCATATTACTTATGATTTTAGCTAGTTTTCTTAAACGTATTTTTAGAGGACTATCATCTGCTTTAGATTGTAATTCAATAGCAATTTTACCATAAAAAGTATCTTTACCAACTTTTTTTACACACATAATAGCATAACCCTTATATATTGTTGTTCCTCTATATATTTGATCATTTTTAGCTTTATATTTTTCTTTGGTTTCTCCGTTTATAGCTGATTCATCAACTGTAATACTACCATCAACGATTATACCATCAGCTGGGACTTTTGAACCTGCCTCTAAAATTACTAAATCATTTACAACTACTTCATTTATATTGATTTCTTTAATCTTCTTTCGCTTAACTTTGACCTTTAATTTACTATTTTCTTCTTGTAATTTTTCAAAAGCTTTTTCACAACCATATTCTGATATTGAAGAAATAAAAGATGCTAAAAAAATAGCTATTAAAATTCCTATTGTTTCAAACCAATCAAAATATTGAATTAATAGAATACTTTTAACTGCAAGAGCAATTAAAAGTATTTTTATAATAGGATCTCCTAGTGATGTAATCAATAAATCAATAAAACTATGTTTTTTTGTTCTTTCTATATCATTACTACCATATTTTTTTCTTGATTCTTCTACTTCATATTCTGATAGTCCGTCCATTTTTGCCTCCTATAGAAATATATTCTAAAAAAAGAAAAACATGAATTATTTGATTAATCCATGTTTCTTTAAAATATTATATATACAAGAATAACTTCTTGTTCTATAGAATTTAGCAAATTTTCTAATACTTGTATTTGATCTTTTATATAAATTAACTATTTTTAATTCTTCTTCTAATGGCATTTTATTAATTGGTGTCTTTTGTTTATTACCATGTTCAATATGAATTTCATGATTTAATATTTCTTTTTTCAATTTTAAAATATATTTAGGGTGATAACCAGTTATATCAGCTATTTCTTTATATGACAAAAAACTCTCTCCGCTCAATTTTTTATTAATTAATTCAACTGCGTCTTTTTTATCATATTTCATGTTCCACCACTTTTCTATTATCTACATTTTATATCTTATAGATAATAAAGTCAATATAAAAATGTTAAATAGTAATATTTTTGCTAGATAAACAAAGGTTTTTCACTTTTTGTTTTTTACGTTGTTCTGTTTCGTTTAAAATTTCTTTATTTTGAAGATAAACATACTGTTTTATTTTATTTATTAAAATTGTATTATCATTAGCATTTAATTTTACTTTTCTAGCAAGATTAATGATTTCTTTAAATCGTGGAATGGTAATTTGTCCATTTCTAATTTCACCATATATCTTTTTTATTTGCTGTTTTTCTTCTTTACTACATAATTTTCTTTGATCGGTGTCATAATCAAAAGAAGCAAATAAATAATTTAAATCAATGTCTTTTAAAAAAATTGTATCGAAAATACTTCCACATTCACATATTAGATTAGCAGAACCATACAATTTTTCTTGGTTTAAAATAAGATAATTATATATATCAAAAAGTTGTCTATCGTTATTTTCAATTCCGTTTACAACGTTTTTGGGAAATTCATGACGCAAATTAGATGTTAAACCTAAAAATATTTTTGCTTTAGATGTATTTTCAAATGATGTTAATCTAATAGATTTAGGTATTAAACTGTTCGCTCTATCTGTTATTTTATGCATCATTTCTAGTTCAATATATTCTTTTTGGTTTTTATTGGCGCAGTTTTTTAATAAGTAATAATTATTTAATTTTTGAAATTTGAATACGCAGGTATCGCCTAAAGAAATTATTCCTAAATTTTTAAAGAATATTGTTTTGCATTTAAATTTTTCCCAATTAAATTTCTTTTCATTATTAATTTCATATTCAATTAATTCTTGTCTGTTATCGTTAATAATATTAAGAAAATCATTAACAACATAATAATCAGATAGACCTAATGATTTAGAAAATTTTTGAACAAATAGTAATTTTTGATAATCATTATAACTAGGTAACCCTAATAAATGAGGCATATTATGTTTAGAAAAGTGAATATTCCAATATCTATTTTCATTATTAAAATCATTAAACTCAAGTAAAATTGATTTTCCTTGATAATGTTGATTATATAAACGCCACGCATCAATATAATGATCTAATGCTTGATTTATATAAGTTATATCTATGTTTCTACTTTTAGTTTTAAATGTAGCAGTTTTTTTAAGTTTAGTATTTTCTTCAGAATTAACATTTAAAACTTCTTGAACATTATATTTTTCAATAAATGCTTCTTTTTTTAATACTTCATCTTTGTCTTGTATTAATTTATTAACAATTTTTTGGTTTTCTTCATCATCATATCTATAATTATTTATAATAAAATTTAATAATTTTATATCTTCATTTTCTAAATTAATATAGTTATCCACAATTTTTGTTTTTAAAAAATTTATTTTGTCATATAAATCTCTTGGTAAAACTGTTTTACTTTTTTCTAATTCATCGAAATATACAATTAAAATATCTATACCATGTTGATCTATTTTAATATTTTTTCTTTTATCTATTTCATAACTGTTTAATTTATTTCTTCTTGTTCTTTGTAATTCTTTTAACTTAATAAAATCATTATTTTCAAACATAATATTCCCCTCTTTCATTCGTAAAATATTATATTCAAAATTTTATTAAAGTCAAACTATTTTATTTTGTTCTTTGTTTTGTTTTTCTTGTTCTATATATTTTAATATAGCATTTTGGTTTTTTATTAAAGTTGATATTTGATCATGTAAAACTTCTATTATTAGTTCACTTTTTAAATCAGTGCGATAATCATTTTGATTTCTTAAACTATCTTTTTTAGCTTGTCTATTTTGACTCATCATAATTATTGGCGCTTGTAAGGCAGCAACACATGATAAAACTAAGTTTAAAAGAATAAAAGGATATGGATCTGGTGCATTAACTAAAACATAGGCATTTAATACCATCCATCCTATTAAAAAGATGATAAATAATAAAATAAATGTCCAAGAACCACAAATAGCACTTATTTTATCTGCTACTTTTTCACCAAAAGTTAAAACAGCATCTTCTTGTTTTTCAACATCAATAGCGACATTACTATCAAATAATAATTCCATTAATTCTTGTTCATTTGTTTCGTTTAAGTCTTGTTTTAATAAAAGTTTTACTATTTCTTTTTTTGTTTTTTTACTCTCCATACTATCACCTATAATATTATAGCACAAAAAAAAGACTACTGGCTATAGTCTCCTATGATATTATAACTATCTTTGAAAAAGGTTTGGCAAAATTATTAGGTCTTTTTATTCTTTTATATTGTAGGAGCGGATAAGATAGCTTCTATAATATCTAAATAAAATATAACTAAAATGATAATTTTTTTCAATAAAATTTATCTTTTTTTTATTAACTTGACATAAAAAAAGATGTTTCTTTACATCTTTATTTTATAATTGAAAGAAATGATTCTGGTAATGGTGCGATAAATTCCATTTCTTTTTTAGTAATTGGATTAATTAATACTAGTCTTTTAGCATGAAGTCCTAGTCTTCTTATTGGATTTTTAGTTGATCCATATTTTTTATCACCTATAATAGGATTACCAATATTACTTAATTGAACTCTTATTTGGTTTTTTCTACCTGTATCTATTAATATTTGTAAAACAGAATAACCTGATATATATTTAACTAATTTATAATGTGTAATAGCTAAAAGTCCATTTTTTTTGTTTGTAATATATGTTTTCAAGGTTTTTGTTTCAGCTAGATAATCTTTTAAAGTATCTTCTTCTTTTTTTACTTTTCCTTCAACTATCGCTACATATTCTCTTACTTTAGCTAAATTATTCCAATCTTTTTGTAGCATATTTTTCATTCTTTCGTTTTTAGCAAATACCACAATACCACTTGTATCTTTATCTAATCTATGAACAATAAAAACTTTTTGGTTTTTACGCATTAAATACATGTATACTTGATGATATAAAGTTCTTTCTTTTTCACGTTCTGTTGCAATAGTTAAAAGACCTGATTCTTTGTTTACTACCAAAAGTGATTTATCTTCATAAATAATATTTAAACGTTCTTTTTTCATGTAATCACCTATTTTATTATAACATAATATGATATACTTGTCTTGGAGGAGTTATATGCAAAGTTTATCAAAAGAAGAACAACACAAAGCTTTAAAAGATTTAAAGGATAGTGAAAAAGCATTAAAAAATGATAGATTTAAAAGATATTTTAATGCTATTCTAACTATAGTTATTGCTATAACAGCATTTAAAGTATTGATAGGAACTATTAATGTTAAAGCTCTTTTTTATCATAATGCTTTTAGTTTAGAAATTAATAATATTGCCGTTGGCATAACAAGTAAGCAAGAATTATCTAAGGATTTTATTCCTTTTTTTGCTAGATATTATAATACTTACGAAAATAAATTCTTTCCTGGAGATAATTTTAAAGATATTTATGAAATCGAAAAAAATAATAGTTATTTAATAAAAATAAACACATATGAATGTTTTTATCAAATAAGAGGAAATAAAACAAATTGTGAAAATAGTGGTACTAAACAAATTGAAGTATTAAATGTTAAGTATCAATTAAAAATTTTACAAAATAATGAAGTATTATATGATGGTGATTTTATAGAAGATATAACACCTTATATAAAAGAAGGAAAATATGATATAATACTCACACATAAATCAAATGACATTACTACAACACTTAAAACAACTATTGTTATATAAAGGAGATTTTTATGAAAAATGTATATATTTATTTAATTCCAAATAATAAAAATAATAGAACAACTAGTAAATTTCACAATGTCTGCAAATCAGAAAATGTTAATATTAATATAAATGAAATATTAACTAAATTTACAGATATAAATGATATTGTCTTAGCGTGTAAACAAATAGATCCTAGTTTTAAAACTATTGGCGGTATTGTTTTAGGCTCTAAAGAACAAATTGGAAGTGTTAATTTTTCTAATATGGAACAAACTAAACAAGTAGATGCTGATATTGAAAATCTATTAGAAAGTATTGAAAATACTCAAAAAGAATTAGATAATAAGTATAAAGTATTAATTAAATTATTGACTAAAAAAAATACCCATTACGTAAAGTAATGGGATTTTATTTAGTCTTTTATTTCAATAACTTTTTTATTTTCATTAGCTTCTTTATGTGGAACTAGTACTTTTAAAGTTCCATTTTTAAATTCTGCTGAAATATTATCAGCGTCTAAATCTCCTAAATAGAAAGATCTTTCATATTTACCATAACTTCTTTCACGGCGAATATAATTTTTATTTTCATCTTCACTTTCTGTATTTTTTGTAGCAGTTATCGTTAAATAACCATTCTTTGCTTCAATAGAAATATCTTTTTTATCAAAGCCAGGAATATCCATAACGATATGATAATCACCATCTTTTTCATATATGTCACATTTCATATCATTACTTCCTTTAGAAACTAAATCATTAAAAATGCTATCTAAATAAAAACCTCTTGGCATTAAATCCATATCTATCCTTCCTTTCAATTATCATTATACCACTTTTTTAGCACTTGTCAATAGAAAGTGCTAAAAAAGATGTAAATTTAAAGAAAAGCAATTATGCTTTTCTTATGTGTAATTTTACTAAAATTTTATTTAAAAATTCTTCACCAAATACTTGACTCATCAAACCTGTTTTGTAAGATACTAATATATATGTTATAGCGCCTACTAGAGCATATACTACTATAACTATCAATGATAATGTTCTATCTGTTACATTAACAGGGAATATTAAATTCATACCAAATAAAATAGTAAACATGATTAATAACGATAGCATAGTTTTCCACATAGTTTTAAAGATATAACCATAATTAAAACCATGTTTTTTCTTTAGGGCATATAACATTATTAGTGATACTCCACCTTGGATTATAACATTGGCTACAATCGGTCCAAAATAAGCTTCACTGCCTATTTTAACCATCAAATACATAATAGGTATATTGAATATCACTTTACATAAAAAACTCCCAAATAAGCCCGTTAAAGCTATTTTACTATCATTTAAAGATTGAGCAGCATTTAAAGTAATACTATAAATACAGAAAATAAATGATTGTAAGACATATATTCTAATAATTTCTACACATAATGGATCATATCCATAAAATACATTCCATACAGGTTGTCCTAAATATGATAAACCAAATACCATTGGAAGAGCTATAAACATAATGACCTCTAAAGATTGATTAATTTTACGATTAACGGCTTTTAAATTGCCTTTAGTATAACTACTTACTAAATTAGGTATTAAACTCATAGTTATTCCTAAAGCAATAGATGCAATAATCATATTTAATTTAGTACCCCATGTTGCTAAAACACCAATACTACTTTCAGCTACTTTAACATCATAACCTAAATTAACCATCGTTTTAACAACAGTAAGAGAATCAATTATCCCATATCCTGAACGCATTAAATCAATAATAATAAATGGTAAAGCATAAGTAATAATCTTTTTAAATATTTCTTTTTTAGAAATAACTGGTTCATCTGGATTAACATTAGCTATTTCTTTAATTTTATCTTTTTTCCTGTGGAAAACATTTAATAGATAAAAATATGCTATTAAACATCCTACTGTTGCGCCAAATACTGCTATTCCCACTGCCGTTTCAAGCGATAAGTTAAAAACTTCTAAAGCAACATAACTACCTGCTACAATAACAATAACTCTAAATAATTGTTCGATAACATTAGCCATAGAAGGTGGAAACATAATTTTATGGCCTTGAAAATAGCCTTGTGTAACACTTTCTATAGGAACAATTAATAAAGCTGTGGCAACAATCCTAATAACTAAAGTTACTCCTTCTAGGGTATTTCCACCTTCAATATCACCAATTATGACATTAGCTATTGTAGGAGCAAAAACAACCAAAACTATGAAGAAGAAGAAGCCCATAAAAATTATTAAAGTTGATGCTAATTTAAAAGCTGTTTCTTTAGCTTTAACATAGCCCAAAGCATTATATTCACTAACAATCTTACTTATCGCTACTGGAATACCGCTATTAGATAAACTTAAAAATATAGCATAAATAGAATAGGCATAACTATATAATGCACCACCTTGTGAACCTATTAAGGCATAAAAAGGTATAACATATAATAAACCTATTATCTTACATATAACGATACCTAAAGTAGCAATAAAAGCACCTTCAATAAACGTATTTTTTTTCATAATTACCTCACTTTATATGAAGAAATACTAGTGTTTAATAACTCTTTTCATGATCTTATAAACTTTTAAAAGCATATTATATAATTTATATTTAGAAGAAGAAATAATTAAGTCAAATTCACCAATTAATTCAACCACACGACCATCAAATCCTCTTTTAAATTCATATATACCATACATAGGGTTATTTTCTTTTTCAAAATTACCTGTTATGCCATAAAAATTATATATATCACATTTACGAGCTAAAGCATCTTTAATAGTAGTCCATTTGATCATGTATTGCGCATCATATTTCATGAATCTTTCATATGCTCCACCAAATAAATTTAAATATTCTTTTCCACAAACAATTGACATTGTTCCAGCAAGTGGTACGCGACTACCAAATTCCTTCTTTAATTCTTCATATTCTTTAATTTTTGCTTCATCATCAGCAATTTGTTTTAAGTGATTTTCTTTAATATCTTGATATCCCTTTATCTTTTCTATTTCTTCTTCTAAATTTTTAATACCTAAATCTAAATCTAAATAACAAATATTAATAATTAATGAATCACCTAATTTATCATACATATTAGCGTAATAAGAATATGGTCTATCAATAAAACCTCTTCTTTCACTAGTATGTTCCATTATCTTTTTATAATCTTTTATTCCAGCCTTATCTATTTGTTCAACAACTAAACCAAATTTTTCGCATTTACGAATAGCTTTACGATAATGACGATTAAAATTGCCAAAAATAATATCCTCAGTTTTATTTTTTAAATCTAGAACAAATAACCATCTAGGTTGCAATTCTTTAGTTAAATCTTTATTAAAACCATAATGCTTATAACCTAAATTTTTTAATTTATTAACTAACTCAGTATTATCAATACCATCTTCTACTATATTACCATCTATATCACGGCTTTTATATTCAACATAAGGATCTATCTTTAAAACAAAACCATTTTGTTTTTTTATATATTTTTTTATTTCTTTAGTAAATTGTTCTAGTAAACTAAAATCATTAAAATCAATTAAAAAACCACGTGGTGCGTAAAATAATTTTAAATTCATAGGAAATGTTTTATATAAAAGTAAAGTAGCTGCAATGACTTTACCATCTTTTTTCATACCAACTAATTTGTAATTCCAGCCATTTGTTTCTTTTAGTTTTCCCCAATATTCTTTTTGATGAAAAGTTAAATATTTATTTTTAGAAGCAAATGCATCATATTCTTTACTAGTTAATTCTTCTATATACATAATTATCAATCCAATCTTCTTTATTATTATACCATTTAAACACTATTTTAAAAAGAAAAAAGACTAAAA
>CALVQV010000017.1 GCA_944358325.1 uncultured Bacilli bacterium | reverse complement strand
CCTAATTCTTTTTCTCTTTCTTGCGTTTTTAGATCAAATAAACGTGTTTTTAAAATTTTGATAGCTTTTTCTTTATTTTTTATTTGTGATCTTTCCGTTTGGGAATAAACTACTAAACCTGTTGGTATATGTGTTAATCTAACGGCACTATCAGTTGTATTAACACCTTGACCTCCACAACCACTTGAACGTGTTATGTCAACACGAACATCATTCATATCTAATTCAAAATCTAATTCTTCGGCTTCTGGCATAACTAAAACAGTAGCAGTAGAAGTATGAACACGGCCTTGTGTTTCAGTTGCTGGCACTCTTTGAACACGATGAGCACCAGATTCGTATTTTAAACGTGAATAAACATTATCACCTTTTACCATAAAGCTAACTAAAGCATAACCACCAGCTTCACTAGGTTCAGATTCTAATTCTTCAACTTTCCATCCTTCACCTTCAGCATATTTAGTATACATACGATATAGATCACCAGCAAAGATGTTACCTTCATCACCACCAGCTGCCCCTCTAATTTCTACAATAACATTTTTACCGTCATTAGGATCTTTAGGTAATAATAATACTTCTAATTTCTTATCTAATTCTTCTTTTTTAGTTTCTAAAGTTACTAATTCCTCTTTAGCCATTTCACCTAATTCAGGATCTTTAACTAATTCTTTTGATTCTTCTATACCTTTTAATACTTCCTTATATTCTTGATATACTTCATACACTTCTCTTAATCCAGCTTGTTCTTTTGTAAGTTCTAAAGTTTTTTTTACATTAGCTAAAACTTCAGGACTCATTAGTTCATTAGTTAATTCATTATACTTTTGTTCGATTGCTTCTAATCTTTCTAACATATTCTCAGCTCCTTTATAACTAGTATGCATTATACATTATATTCATTAAAAAAACAAGATTTCTCTTGTTTTATTCTTCTTCTACTTCATCATCATTTAAAATTGTTAAATCGTCAATATCATCGTCATCATCTAATAAATCATCATCCATAGAATCTTCATCAATATTTTCTTCTCTATTTTCTTCATCTGTTTCTTCTTCATCTAATTCTTCTTCTATTTCTTCTTCGTCTTCATCTTCATCAACTACTAGTTCTACAGAATGACGATCTCTAATATCCCATTCGTTATTTTCTAATAAAACAAAACGTTTATCTAAAGCTATGGCTGTATAGTAATCACCTATTTTATTAGTATATTCATCATCACTATAATCTAATAGGTTTGCGATATGTTTAAATACAGTTGGTGTATTCATACTTCCTTCTTCTTTTAAAATTAAGTATGTTAAGTCAGCATATGACAATAATTGAATTTCTTCTTTAGACATATTTTTTAATTTCATAGTTCCTCCTACATTTCTTCTTTAGCACTAACACCAATAAGTGTTAAAGCATTTTTTATAGTCCATGCTACTGCAGTAATCATATTAATTCTTTCTTTTGTATAATTTTCATCATCTGTTAATACTCTTTCATGAGCATAATATACATGAAAAGCATTAGCAAGTTCATATACATAATTAGCAATAATATGTGGTGCTTCTTTTAAAGCTGCACTTTTTACAATATCTGAAAATGCGTAGACTTTGTTTAATAAATCAATAGCATATTCGCTTTCAATTGTTTTATATTTATTTATACTTACTTCTTTATTATAGTCTTTTAAAATAGAAGATATACGTGCATATGCATATTGAACATAATAAACTGGATTATCATTAGATTTTTTAGTTGCTAAGTCTAAATCAAAATCCATTTGTGTATCTAATGATTTTGCCGCAAAGAAATATCTTGAAGCATCAACTCCTGCTTCTAGCATTAAATCATTTAAAGTATATGCATTACCTGTTCTTTTACTCATTTTTACTTCTTTTCCGTCTTTTACCATTCTAACCATTTGCGCAATTTTGACATCTAAAATATCACGTTTATAACCAAATATTTCTAAAGCTGCTTTTAAACGATTGATATAGCCGTGATGATCTGCTCCAAAAACATCTATCAAATGTTCATTTCCTCTTTCAATTTTAAATAAGTGACCAGCTATATCAGGTAAATAATATGTGTACAAACCATCATTTTTGATTAAAACACGATTTTTTTCGTCACCATATTCTGTTGTTTTTAACCAAAGTGCACCATCTTCTTCATAAGTTTTACCAGTCTTAGAAAGTTCATCTAATACTTTTTGTACTCTTCCAGAATCATATAAACTTTGTTCACTAGTCCATTCATCAAAAGAAACATTAAATTTTTCTAAATCTATTTCTATTTTTTTAAGTAATTTTTTTAAACCATATTGTTTAAAAAATTCTGTTGTTTCGTCTAATTTAGTGTCACCAAATTCTTCTTTAATTTCATGTGCTATATCAATTATTTCTTTACCCATATAGCCACCTTCAGGTATTTCCATAGGAATATTAAATAATTCATGATATCTTGCATTTATAGAAATACCTAAATTATTCATTTGATTACCAGCATCATTAATATAATATTCACGAGTTACATTATAGCCAGCAAATTTTTTTATACGTGACAAAGCATCACCATAAGCAGCACCACGAGCGTGACCAATGTGTAAAAATCCTGTTGGATTAGCACTTACGTATTCAATAATAACTTTTTCACCATTTCCAACATTAACTCTACCATAGTTTTCTTTTTCTTCTAATACTTTATTAATATTTTCAAATAAATAATTTTTCTTCATAAAGAAATTAATAAAACCAGGTCCTGCTATTTCAATTTTTTCAATACTTTCATCATTAATATTAGCAATTATCTTAGTTGCTATTTCACGAGGATTTGTTTTTAATATTTTTGTTAATTGCATAGCTATATTACTTGCATAATCACCATGATTATTATCTTTTGTTTTTTCAATAATTATATTTATATCTTCACTATTAACATTTTCTTTTTCTAAAGCATTTTTAATTATATTAATTAATTTTTCTTTCATTATAACACCTCATAATTTACTAAATAATTATATGAATTGTCATTCATATTGTAACTTAATATTACTTTATCATCATTAATACTTAATTTTTCTGTAACTAATTCTAAATTTAATTTACCAATATTTTTTAAATCATAACAACAATATGATTCTTCTAAATTAAACCGCATGTCAATAATATAGTCTTTATTTTTTCTTTGTAAACATAGTACATCTTGTTCTAAAGTTAAAGTTACCAAAGTTTCATCTTCTTTAAAAATTATTTTATTATCATTTTTAATTCCTTCTGTTTCTAAAATTATTTTATCGTTGTCAATTCCAGTCACACATAAGGTTGTTTTTATTTTGATTTTACTCATAAAATCACCTCTTTGCTTTAACTGAAAGTCATTATAACATATATATATGAAAAATGCACTCATATTTTTATATTTTTTTGTAATACTAATGTTAGATTATGGTGATTTTATGAAAATATTTAAAAAATTTTTATTTATAAATACAATTATTTTTGCTTTAGGTGTTTTTTTGCTTTTTGGCATTTATGTGTACTCTTACTTTACACAAGCATTAAATATTAAATCAGCTAATAATTATTATTTATATGATATGAATGATAAATTAGTAAGTGGTAATGATGATGATTGGGTAACATTAAAAGATATTAGCCCTTATTTAATAAATGCAACAATTGCCATAGAAGATAAAAATTTTTATAAGCATCAAGGATTTGATTATTTAAGAATTATAAAAAGTTTATATATCAATTTTGTTAATGGTAAAACATTACAGGGAGCTTCTACTATTACTCAACAATTAGCTAAAAACTTATTTTTAGAATTTGATAAAACATGGAGTAGAAAAATTAAAGAAGCTTGGTTAACTATTAATTTAGAAACACATTATTCAAAAGATGAAATATTAGAAGGATATTTAAACACTATTAATTATGGAACTGTTTTTGGTATTAGTGAGGCTGCATATTATTATTTTGGTAAAGATTGTAAAGATTTAACTCTAGCAGAAGCTAGTATTTTAGCAGGTATTCCTAAAAGTCCTAGCAATTACTCGCCACTTGCTAATTTAGAAGCTAGTAAAAAGCGTCAAAAATTAATTTTAGATGCAATGGTAAAAAATAAATATATTACTGATGATGAAGCGAAAAAAGCATATGAAGAGGAATTAACTTTTACCGGTATAAAAAAAGAAAATGATAGTATTACTGTAGGCTATTATGAAGATGCAGTTTTAGATGAATTAAAAGAGATTAATACAATTCCAGATACTTATTTGGAAACAGGTGGTTTAAAAATTTATACTAATTTAGATTATGAAGCCCAAATGAATATGGAAGAAAATGTAAAAAAATATATCACTGATGAAAATATGCAAGCTTCTGGTATTATGATTAATCCTGAAAGTGGTAAAATAATTGCTTTAATTGGTGGTAAAAATTATGCAATAAGCGAATATAATCGAGCTACAAAGGCAAAAAGACAAGTAGGATCAACAATGAAATCATTTCTATATTATGCTGCCTTAGAAAATGGTTTTACGCCTTCTACTACTTTTAAAAGTGAAAAAACGACTTTTGTTTTTGATGAAGATAATACTTATAGTCCTAGTAATTACAATCAAAATTATCCAAATAAAGATATAAGTATGCTTACTGCTATTGCTTATTCTGATAATATTTACGCTGTTAAAAGTCACTTGTTTTTAGGTGAAGATGTATTAGTTGAAACAGCTAAACGTGCCGGAATCACTTCACCTTTAGAAGCAATTCCTTCTCTTGCTTTAGGGAGTGAAGAAATAACACTTTTAGATATGGCAACAGCCTATACTACTCTTGCTAATGAAGGAGTTAAAGTGAATACTTATTTTATTAGAAAAGTAACTGATATGAATGATAATGTTTTATATGAAGCTAAAGAAAAAAGTGAACCTGTTTTTAATAAAAGTTTAGTTTATATTTTAAATGAATTATTAACAAACACATATAATACAGAATTAATAGATTATAATTATCCAACTTGTTACGCTATTGCTTCTAAACTAACACATAAATATGCTATAAAAACAGGCTCTACTGATAGTGATCGTTTAATATTTGGTTATAACAAAGATATTTTAGTAACTTACCGTTTAGGCTATGACGATAATAGTTATTTACCTAAAAATACTAGTACAATTATGCAAAATATGTGGGCAGATACAATTGAGGGGTATTTAAAAGATAAAGAGAATAATTGGTATGAAATGCCAGAAAATGTTGTTGGTGTTTTAATTGATCCTATTAGTGGTAAACTTGCAGATAGTACTACTAAAAAACAATTAACATATTATATTAAGGGGACAGAACCATATTTAGAAGAATTAGACTTAGATAGTATTATTCCTACTATCAAAGAGGATTGACTTAATGTGTGATTTTGCTATAATATTAAATTGGAAAAGGAAGATTTTATGAACAATTTAAAAATTTATGAAATAATTGAACCTTATGTAGGTAAAAATGTAACTTTAGTATTAAATTCTGGAAGAAGATTTAAAAAAACAGGAAAATTAATAGTAAATGAATCTCATTCTCATATATCAGTTAAAGGTGATGATGCTTGTGCTCAAATCCCACTAAGTGAAAAAGCTAAAGTACTAGATAGTATTATAGATGATAATGGTATTATTATATATAAAAATAACAATCTAGAAAAAATTGATCATAAGGCTAAACATTTAGCAAAAAAAATAATCTAAAACTAGATTATTTTTTTAATTGTTTAATTTTTTCTATAAGTTCATCTTCATTGTTAGCAATAATGGGAATATGATCAACAATTGCAAAACTTTTCATCATACCAATACCACACATATTTTGACAACCAATTAAAATATTAGCATCTTTAAAATTTTCTTTTAATTTAGGTACTAACGTTTTTATATTGGTCGCTTTACAGCGATTACAGACTTTAATCTCCATCAATAATTTCTCCTGTCATACCTTTTTCAACTAAAAAGGCATTAGCATCATCTGTATCAATATGCATTTCTAAAACACCATCATCTGTTATTTTAATATGGACATTTTCTAAAATACCACCTTTTATGGTATCAATTTTAACACTAACTCTTTGATCATTAATATACCCTAATTCATGAGCAGTTTCTTGATTCATATGAATGTGTCTATTAGCAATAATACATCCTTCTTCTATTGTAACTTCACCCTTAGGTCCAATTATTGTAATAGATTCACTACCTTTTAAATCACCACTTGTTCTAACAGGCGGATTTAATCCTAATTTATAAGCATCTGTTTTTGATATTTCAACTTGCGTATAATTTCTAACTGGACCTAATACACGAACATTATTTATTTCACCTTTAGATGTTTTTATTGTAACTACTTCATTACATGCATATTGACCTAATTGAACTAAATCACGTAATTTTGTTAATTCACTTCCAAATAATATTGCAACGTGTTCCTTATTTAAATGAACATGACGATTAGATATACCTATATTTACTTTCATAACATCACCTATTAAAAGAATACATTATTTTATAGTTTTTTTCAATCTTTATTAGTTATATTTCAAATAAATAGACATATAATGCTTTGAAAGGATGATTTTATGAATAGTAATTATTTTAACCCAAACATACCAACAAGTTTTTATCCTGCTGATCAAGTAGATACAATGGAAATTGTTTTAAGAAGAGTTCCTAAAATGAAAGTAAAAGTATATATGACTTTTCCAGGATCTAATGAATGGCGAGATAAGATTTTTGATGGTATTTTAGAAGGTACAGGTCGTGATCATATTGTTGTTAGCGATCCTAAAACAGGATCATGGAATATTTTACCAAATATTTATGTTGATTATGTTGAATTTGAAGAAAGCATACAAAATTATTTAAGAAATTCTTGATATAAAATTTTAATCCATGTATAATTAATATAAGTAAGGTGATTATATGGAAATAGTTTTATATTTATTGATAGCTTGCATTATTATATGTGTTATTATGATATGGTATATTACTACATACAATAAATTTCAAGAATATGTTATTCGTATTAATGAAGCAGAAGCTAATATTGATACTACACTTAGAAAAAGATTTGATTTATTAAATAAATCAATCGGTATAATTACTAGTAATACAAAACTTGAAAATGTATTAACTAAAATACCTGAATTAAAAAATAAAAAATTATCTAATTTCGAATTAGATCGTGAACTATATATTTCTATTAATGAATTTTTCGTTATTAAGGAAGAAAATGAAGACTTACAAACAAATGAAGAATTTGTAAAAATAAATGTTAGTCTTAATGAATCTGAAATAGAAATTGAAGCTTTTAGAAGATATTATAACGATGTTATAACAGATTATAATAAATTAGTTAAAAGATTTCCTTCTAATATAGTTGCTCTATTTTCTTCTTATAGACCTAAGCCTTATTTTGATGGTAAAGATATGTTTAATGAAAAGAAAGATAATTTAAAATTATAAAACCAGTTTAATAAACTGGTTTTTTACATATATTTTTTAATTTACAATTTTCACAATTAGGATTCTTTGCTTTACAATAATATCTACCAAATAATAATAATTGATGATGCAAACGAGGTAAATCATTTTTAGGAAAAAGTTTAGTTAGTTTTTTTTCAATGGTCAAGACATTATCATTTTCTTTAGCTAGACCTAACCTTTTACTAACACGAGCAACATGTGTATCTACTGCTATACAAGGAACATTATATATATTACTTAATACAACATTAGCTGTTTTTCTACCTACTCCATTAAGTGATTCTAAAAATTCTCTATCATTAGGTACATATCCATATGGTAATAAAGATTTTGCAATACTAATAACATTACTTGCTTTTCTTGTGTATGAACCTAATGGTCTAACTAATTTAATTATTTCTTCAATATTAGCTTCGCTTAAATCTTTAAGAGTTGGATATTTATTAAATAAAATACTTGTAACTTCATTAACACGTTTATCTGTTGTTTGAGCACTAAGCATAGTGGCAATTAAAAGTTCATAATCTTTGTTGTAATTTAGTTCACAATGAGGATTAGGAATTAATTCTTCTAAATAAGGAATAATTATTTCACTTTTCTTCATTTAACCAATCGTAGTCGTATAATTCTTCGACTTTTTCCTTACTTTTTATATAATTTTGTCTATTAATTTCTATATCTTCTTTTGTTTTAATTCCTTTTTTACGCCACTCATATAATATTTTATCAATATAACGTAGGTTACTAACACCATTGTAAACAGCTTCTTTTAAAGCAGCAATGATTAATTCTTCAGTAAAACCGCCACTAGATAACCAGGCGTTAATTATTTCATACTCAATGCTAGATAAAGTTCTACCAAATTCACTTTCAAAAATATCAAAAATATTAGTTGTTTTTTCTTCTTTTTCATTTACCAATAATAAACCTAATTTTTTATATAATTCATCAAAAGAAATGTGTTCTTCTATTTTATTATTAGTTTTTCTAGTTTCAAATTTAATAATATCTTTGCTTTTTAATCCATCTGTTAAACTTAATATTACTGGTAAATCAATATTTAAATCTTTACTCATTTTGGTAGGATCATACATTGTATTATCATTATTTAATAAATAAATTAAAATAATAAATTCACTATCACTTAAATTTAAATTTTTATAATTTTCAAGTAAAAAACGAGGAATAGTTATAGCTTTCGATTGTAATAAATTAACTACTTTAGAAATCATTTAACCACCTCGTTTTATTATTATACATTAAAGATTTAATAAATCAAACTCTTTTAAATATTCTTTTAATTTTTTTTGATTTTTTGTTTTATTTATTTCTTTATTTACTTTATCTCGGTTTATTAAATAAACATTATTTTTATATGTTTTAATACTAATTTTTAAACTTTCATCAAGATTAAAGTTAAGATCAGATGCAAAACGTAAAGCTCTTATAATTCTAAGAGCATCTTCCTCTATTTTAAGATCAGAATTACCAACTGTCTTAACTATTTTATTATCTATATCTTTTCTAGCATTTAATAAATCTACATAATTACCGTTAGAATCAATACATAATGTATTAATAGTAAAGTCTCTTCTTTGTAAATCAAGTTCTAAATTATTTATAAACTCTATTTTAGGTTGACGATAATTTTTATAATCAAAATCTTTACGAAAGGTTGTTATCTCATATTCACGGTCTTTATATATAATTCTAACATTACCATAAGCTGCATAACGCATATCACAATCAAAAATTTTTTCTAATTGTTCTGGTCTAGCATTTGTACATATATCAAAATCAGTACTTTCTTTGCCCATATATTTATCGCGAGGATAACCACCGACAAAATATGCTTTAAAACCATACTTTTCAATTTCTTTTAATATTTCTAACATTATATCACAACCTATTTACCATTAATTTATTATCTTTCACATTTATAATATCGATATGTTGTTCTAGTCACAAGGCGTCGTGTATCAGTTGCTTCATATATTGATTCTGGATTCCATACGGTTTCATCAATTTCAGCCCAAATAGGTGTTGCATATACAGTTCTTGTTTGAACTGAACAACCAGTATTTACTTGTGTGTCTGACCATTCTGTATAATTACTTGTACATTCATCAACATAACGAGTACATTCACTACATACTAAAGCTCCTGTATTAGTATTATAATTTCCTCTACCACTGAATCCACCATTACAATAACTACCACAACGGATTCTGATCATATCTCCACCTGTCCAACCAGAAGGTAAACTTTGTTCTCCCAAATCTGCTGTTGAATAATAATATCTTTTACTTTCTTTTTTTTTAGCACGATATTGTGTTTTTTCTTTGTAATATCCATCATTAGGTTTGGTTTCTATATATGTATCTGACCAGCCAGCCACATCTTGGTACCCATATTCAGTTTTATTTTGAACATCAGTATCATCAGTAGCTTTACCATCAGCAATTAATTCTTCTTCTGTCATCCAATTAGTATAGGCACATACAACTCCATCACCACTCATATCTTCAGAAATTTCATTTTTAGTTTTATCTAAAGCGAACTTAGAATTAATTAATACTAATAAAATTAGTGTTACAAATACTAACATTATTAAAAATAGTGGATATAAAATTCCTGAAATACTAAATCCTTTACTATTCAATTTCATTCACATTCACCCTTTTCATTTATTTTCAATAAAATAAGTATAATATTCATCATATGTAATATCTAAACTATGTATTTTAGTAGCTATATCAACACCAACATAACGAAAATGCCATGATTCAAAACTATAACCTGTTATATCTTCTTTATCTTTAGGATATCTTAAAATAAATCCATATTTATGAGCATTATCAAGCATCCATTGATATGCTTCTGTCTTTTCAAAATCTTCACTACTATTTTCATAATCAGCCACATCTACAGCTAAACCAGTTTGATGTTCCGAATGACCTGGACGAGCTACAAAATTATCAGCATAAGTTGTGCCATAATTATTTTTATTACGATTATAAACAGCTTCTTGACTATCATAACTTCGATAACCTGAATTAATAACAATTGTATATCCTTCACTTTTAGCAGCATTAAATAATTCTTTGAAAGCTTCATAAGCAACATTACTTAATTTTATACCACTATATGCATACATTGTTGGAACCTCTATTAAATCTTCCGGTTCATAATCACTTGATAATTGATAATATTTATTAACTATTAATAATTCATTTAAAGAGGTATCTGTTTTTACGATATCAGTATAATGATCTTTATATGTATTAGCATTAACTAAACTAATTACTTTTTTAGCATCTAACTTATTTTCTTTACTATAATCTAAGTACAAATTTAATTTGTCATATATAAAATATTTTTGGGAAATTAGTTTTGGTAAATTTTCATCATATTCTAATTTTACAATATCATTAATTTTATTTTCATCAAGATTAGCTTTTATACTTGTAATTTCTTCATCATTATATCCTTTTTCTTTAAGTTTATAATCTATACTATTAATCTTAATTAGATAATTTGTAAGCATAATTAAAAAAATGATTGCAATAATAAATATAGAGCCAATTATTTTAACACTCTTTTTTACTCTTCTTTTTTTAACCATACTATCACCTATGTTAATTATACAACAAATTTCTTTTGTTGCCAATAAATTTAAGGAGGAAAAAATGTTAGATATATCCACGTTATTGCTTTGTATTCAAATTTTTATTGCCCGTATTTTAGACGTTTCATTAGGGACTGTTAGGGTTATGCTTATAAGTAAAGAAAAATCTAAATTTGCCTTTTTTGTAGCTTTTGTTGAAGTGTTTATTTGGTTTATTGTTGCTCGTAGCGCTTTAAGCGAAAACGCTAATTTAATTTTGGGAATCGCATATGCCTTAGGGTATGCTACAGGAACATTTATTGGAATTAAAATTACTAATAAATTTGTTAAAGGTACCGTTAGTGTTCAAATAATTACATCTAAAAACAACGATAAATTAATTAACCAATTACGCAGTGATGGATATGCTGTCAGTGTTGGTGATGTAAGAGGAAAAAATGAAGAAGAAAAATACATGTTATTTATGGAAATTAATAAAAGAAATTTAGGTTATGTTAATAGTGTTATTAAAAAGATGGATAAAAATGCTTTTATCGTTGTCAATGATACTAAATTTGTTTTAAATGGCTATATTAAATAATTTGACAAATTTGTTTTTTTCATTATAATACTTGCCAAGGAAGTGATAATATGCCATTTTGTAAGTTTTGTATAAATGCTGATTTATATAAGCGTGATAATCATAATTGTGTTTTATGTAAACCTGAGGGAAAATATTATTATCAAGCTGAGCAATTAAATCACTGCGGAGATTATAAACCAACTGATCGTGCTTCTTATAATGATAATTATGAATTAAAAAAAGCTAATGAAAAATTAGGTTATAAAGAAAAAAGTAATGGATGTTTTATTACAACAACTTTATGTAATATTTTAAATTACGAAGATAATTCTGAAGTATTAAATACTTTAAGAAGATTAAGAGATAATTATATGATTGGTAAAGAAGAATATAATGATTTATTGGTAGAATATTATGTTGTTGGACCAATCATTAGTGATTGCCTACTAAAAGAAAAAGAAAAGTTTGTTGTAGCAGAATCTTTATATCAAAAATATATTTTACCTGCTTGTAAATTAATTATTAATAATAAAAATGAAGATGCAATTATACAATATATTAGTATGGTAGATGAATTAAAAACAAGATATCAAATACCAGAAATCAAAATAGAATATGATCATAATGTTAAATTAAACAATAAAGAAGATTTTAAAAAACTTGTTAGAACAATAAAATAGTAGAATTTCTACTATTTTTTTTTGATTCACATATAATTTAATGAGGTGGATTATGAAAAAATTATTACGATTATTGTTAATAATAACTTTATTAGTACCAAATTTTGTTAAAGCAGAAGAACTTGATTTAGCAAAAAATGCTAAAAGTGCAATTATGTTAGAAGCTAGTACAGGAGAAATTATTTTGGATAAAAATAGTCATGAACGTTATGCTCCTGCTAGTATGACTAAAATAATGAGTATGTTAATAATTATTGAATCTATTGAAAATAACATTATTGGTTGGGAAGATATTGTCACTATTAATGAAAATGCTTCTAGTATGGGTGGATCACAAATTCTTTTAGAGACTGGTGAAAAAATGAGCGTAAACGATTTATTTAAAGGAATTGCAGTTGCAAGTGGTAATGATGCGGTTGTAGCTATGGCTGAATATATTGCTGGTACAACTAGTGCTTTTGTCAATATGATGAATGAAAAAGTTAAAGAATTAGGATTAAAAGACACTAATTTTAAAAATCCGCATGGATTAGATGAAGCTAATCATTATTCAAGTGCTTATGATATGGCAATGATTGCCAAAGAATTAGTAAAACATGAAAAAGTTTTAGAATATACATCTATTTATGAAGATTATTTACGTAAAGGTACAGATCGTGAAATATGGTTAGTTAATACTAATAAATTAGTTCGTTTTTATGATCATTTAGATGGTTTGAAAACAGGATATACAGTCGATGCCGGTTATTGTTTAACTGCGACAGCTAAAAAAAATAATATGCGTGTAATTGCAGTTGTTATGGGAGAACCAGATAGTAAAACACGTAATAGTGAAATTACAAGTATGCTAGATTATGCTTTTGCGCAATATAAGACTACTACTCTTTTGTCATCTAGTGATGTTATAAAAAAAGTAAAAATTAATAAGGCAAAAGATGAATATGTTAATATTGTTCCTACTACTGATATTAATATTTTAAGTAAAAAAGGTGACGACATTTCGAGTATTACTTATTCAACTGAAATTGATGAAATAAAAGCCCCTATAAAAAAAGGAACTATTGTTGGTTATATTAATGTAAATGATAAAAATAAACAACAGATAGCTTTAACGGTGGATAAAGATATTTCTAAAGCAAGTATTCTTGATCTTTTTATAAGAAATCTTGGCGATATATTTACAGGTGATATTTTGATTAAGCACTAATCTAAGCACAATTATGATATAATTAGTTTAGGTGATAATATGAGTAGAAGAAAAAAAAAGAAACATCTATCTAAACTATTATTTATTGTATTAATATTTATTTTAGGCTTTTTTGCATATCAAAATTTATTTAAAAACAATATAATAGAAGTTATAAAGCAAGAATATAATATTTATTCTAAAATAGATGGTTATAATAAAGAACTTTTATCAAGATATAAAAGCTATAATTCTCTTTTTCCAAATTTGGAAATTGAAGATATTGTTAAAGGTGTTAATCTTGATTTAGATAAATATAATTTAGAGTTTGATGATAATATCAATAATTTTTCTAAAGATACATATTATAAGAAAGATAACATTGATCGTTATTTAGCATATCAAGATGATAATAACGAATTAGATCATCACGAAATTATAAGAAGAGTTAATTCTAATTTAGATAAGGAATTTTATGTAGATTATGTAAATACTGATTTATCAAAAGGATTATTAATGATTGCTAATAAGTTTTATTATTTGGGAGATTATGAACCAGATGATTTAATTACTATTCCTAGTGAATATGGAGGTAATAGTTTAAAAGCAAGTGAAATAACCGTAAATGCGTATATTAATATGTATAATGCTATTAAAGAAGAAACTAATTTAAAA
Source organism: uncultured Bacilli bacterium (assembly GCA_944358325.1). Taxonomy (GTDB): domain Bacteria; phylum Bacillota_I; class Bacilli_A; order RF39; family UBA660; genus CALVXF01. The sequence continues at coordinate 2,931 of CALVQV010000017.1, read as the reverse complement.
CTTAAAGTTAATAGTGCTTATCGTAGTTATCAAAGACAAAAAACATTATATAATGATTATGTAAATAGAAATGGTATTGAATGGGCTGATAAGTGGTCTGCTAAACCAGGATTTTCTGAACATCAAACAGGTCTTGCCTTAGATATCACTACTTCATCAGCAACTTTTGATAATTTTGAAGATACAGAAGCTTATGATTGGTTAGTTGATAATTGTTATAAATATGGCTTCATTTTGAGATATCCTAGTGATGATTATTATTTAACAGGATACAACTTTGAATCATGGCATTTCCGCTATGTTGGTGTTGATGTAGCAACTAAAATATATAATGAAAAAATAACATTTGAGGAATATTATGAATATTATGTAAAGTAGATATAATTCTACTTTTTTTTCATATATTTTAATATGAAAGTATTTAAGTTTTTATATTTTACTTTTCTATTTTTTTTAATTATTTTATTTTTTTCCAATTATAAAAGAAAGGAGACAATTATTATTATAAAAGAACCTAATAATTATGATGTTTTAGTTAATAAAAAATATAAATTAAGTGAAGATTATATTCCAAATGATTTAGAAGAAGTTAATGTCAATTATTCCTATGAACATAAGTATTTGCGTCATGAGGCCAGAATAGCTTTTGAAAATATGGCTCGTGATGCTTCTAAATTAGGATACAAAATAGTTTTAGTTAGTGCATATCGCAACTATAGTTATCAAGCTTCTTTATTTCAGGAATATGTAGATACTAAAGGTATAGAATATGCACAAATGTGTAGTGCTCTAGCAGGACATTCTGAACATCAAACAGGACTTGCTATGGATATTATGGGAAGCAATGGAGATTATAATTTATTTAGTGAAACAGAAGAATTTAATTGGGTAAAAAATAATGCTCATAAGTATGGTCTTATTTTAAGATATCCACAAGATAAAACAAATGTAACAGGTTTTAAATATGAGCCATGGCATTATCGTTACGTTGGAATTACTTTAGCAACCTATTTATATCAGAATAACTTAACATTAGAAGAATATAAAGAAAAAAGTAACTGAAAAGTTACTTTTAAAATTAATTAATATTTATTAAGACTTTAATAATTCTATTTCTATTCCTACTACGCCATATTGAGATTGTTCTTCTTTAGAATAATATAATTCCATATCACTAGGATTAGCCACTTCATTTTCTTCATACCCTAAAGAAACTTTATTAAAATGTTTATACAATTCATCAAAATTATTATATTTATGTAATTTTAATACTTTAACTCTTATCTTTTCATTTGTGTCTATATTAGTAAATTCTATTAAATCATCTACTTTTATATTTTTTCTCTTCTCATCATATAATCTTAATTCAATATTTTTTTTACCACTATTAATCATTTCAAATGGGCGACTATGTAATTTCATTGTATGAAGCATTTCACCAACCTCCTAAACATGAATTAATAAGTTTTTACGTCATCATTTTGATTATTTTTATCATTTAAATATAATCTGTCAAAATCTTGTTTTGACATAATATTATGATATGTTGTGATTGGTATACCATTTTTATACCATGCATTCTTTTGTTCATAATATGGTTTAAAACCTATTTTTGCATTAATTTTAGCACTTTTAACATTTCCTTCATCATAACCACACAATATATTTTCAAAACCTAAGGAAAACATATATTTCATTACTTCTACACATGCTTCCTTCATATAACCTTTACCCCAAAAGTTAGGATGTAAATTAAAAGCAACTTCTATAGCATTAATATCTTCTACAATTCTTTTAGCTTCATTAGTAGTTTTACATTCAAATTTATAAATTTTCTCTTGAGTTGTAATTTCTACAATATTATGTTTTCTTTTTACTTCAACATCATCATTATATACGTTAATTTTATTAAAATTAATTATTTCTATAATTTTATATTTTCTCTTAAATATACCACTCTTCTTTAGTAGCGTTATTTTATTATTTGTAATATTAATTTTTGTATCATATTTTCCTTTCTTATATTTAACATTTGTTTCATATAAAACTTTTTCATCTTTCATATTTTAACTTCCATAGATTTAAAAATTTATTATAATTACAAAATAATATTTCGTTTTTTTATTTTTTCAATAACATTACTCTTCAATGCAAGCATTTAATAAGGTAATGATACTCAATAGATCATTTTGACTTAATTTTTCGATGAATGTTAAATTTCTATTTTCATAATCTATGCTTCTTATATGTTCACATAAAACTGCACCATGTATTTTTATAGTATCTTCTAAATTATAATGAGTGGGAAAATATTTTTTATTAGATGTAATTGGACATACAATAGCCATTTTTGTATTCTTATTAAAAATATTATTGCTAATAATTATAGCTGGTCTTACTCCTGATTGTTCATGCCCTTTAGTAGGATTCAAATCTAAAAATACCACATCGCCTTGTTTAGGTATATAATTTTTTACCATATTTCTCTACCTACTTTTTCATCCCACGAAAATTCTTTTGCTAAATTTTCACCATTATAATTTTCAAACCTATCTCTTAAACAAATCTTGCTTTTCTTTGAAATAGTAATTATTAAATGTTCATTTTCTTCTGTTATATTTAAAATATCGTTAGGTTTGATATTTAGTGATTTTAATATAGTACTAGGTATTCTTATTCCATATGAATTACCCCATTTTTGTAGTTTTACTTCCATATAATTCACCTCTATTTAAGTATATACAATATATATACTTGTGTCAATGTTTTAGTAAAAAGAAAAAGTAACTTTTTAGTTACTTTTAAAATTGATTACAACTGCCACAATCTACATTAACAACTTGATCTTCACTTGAACAAGTATATTGTGGTGTATAAGTATGTTTATAAATATGACGATTTATTGTGTGAGTATGAATTGGGCAAACATGT
>CALVQV010000016.1 GCA_944358325.1 uncultured Bacilli bacterium | reverse complement strand
AATAATTTTATTGATAAGGCAGTAAATTATATTAAATCTGCCATAAACTATCTATTGACATTTACCAGATGTTCTAAATAAAAATATATATATAATAAACAATAAAAGTAAGAACTAAAAACATTCCTTCTCTTCTTGTAATTTTATGATCAGTAATCGCAAATATAAATAACATAATACTTGATACTAACAACATCACAAAATCAATAACTGCTATATCATTAGGCACAACCCCACCAAAAATAATAGCTGGTAACCCTAAAACAATACATATATTAAATATATTGCTACCAATAATATTACCAATCAATAAATCTTGTTCCTTCTTTATAGAAGAAACTATAGTTGTAACTAACTCTGGTAAACTAGTTCCTAAAGCAACAATTGTAAGAGATATAAATCGTTCGCTTATATTAAAACGATTAGCAAGCTTTATAGCCATATCAACAACTAAATCACTACCAAACATAATTGCAATAAGTCCAATAACAATCAAAATAACAGCTATACCTAATTTATATTTTGGTTTTTCTTCTACTTCATCAACCGTTTTATTTCTAATCACACTAATCAAATAATAAATAAATATCAAAAAAAATAATAAAATAACTAAACCATCAGAACGCGTAATCAAATTAGCTTTCTCACTACTTAAATGCATATCAAAAAATAATACACATAATAAAGTTGATAAAAGTAATAATATAGGTATCTCTTTTTTCTCTGTTTGACTTTTAATTCTTAAGGGATAAATAAAAGCAGCAACACCTAAAATTAATAAAGTATTTATAACATTGCTTCCTATAACATTACCTAAAACCATATCTCCAGAATTACTTAATAACGATTGAATACTTATTGCTAATTCAGGTACACCAGTACCAAAAGCAACAACAGTTAAACCTATAACAACTTTTGACAATTTAAAATTAATTGCAATTGAAGAAGCACTATCTATAAAAACATCCGCACCCTTAATTAAAATAACAAAACCTAATAATAAAACTAATATTTCTATTACCATGTTATTCCTCCTAAATAAAAAAATCACATCCTATATAAGGACGTGATTACGTGGTACCACCTTAATTCATAGACTAAATCTATCTTAAAACTATAACGCGTTACCGTTTTTTACTTATCCTAAAAAAACATCAAGAGTGATTCTTATAAAAGTTCCATATCTATTTCCACCAACCATAGACTCTCTATAACTTTCCTTTTATAACGTCTCCATCATCTGTTATAATTCAATCGTTTCAATCTCATCAACCATTTCTAGTTGTGACTCAATAAGTGTTCTTAATCTTTTTTTAAAGATTTTAATATTTCTTCTAAGCATTATTGCTTCATCTTCTGTTTTTTCTGCTTTCAATAATGCTTCATTAACAATACGATTAGCATTCTTTTTAGCATCATTTATAATCATTTCTGACTCTTCATGAGCAGATAATTTAACCTGTTCACTAGTTTTTTGAGCCATTATTAAAGTTTCTTTTAAAGATTCTTGCATACGTTCGTATTGCTCTATTTTTTCCTGTAAGCGATTATTTTCTTTTACTAAAGCCGTTAGTTTTGCATCTTTTTCTTTACCGTTTTTTATCATTTCTTCAACTTGAACGATAACTTTATCAAGAAATTTATTAACCTCTTCAGGATCATAGCCACGAAGTGTACGACCACTTTCCATATCATCACCCCTTGGCGCTACTGCATATTGTAGCACACTTTATTTACCATTTCAATCCTTTTTACCATTCTATATTAATATCAGTATTATCGTGAATATCTTTACCTTCTGTTTCATCAGTAATTTTACCTTGAATATTAACATTATTAGGAGTACATAAAAAGATTCCTCCACCTATCTTTTGCATGCCACCACCAATAGCATATATTGTTCCACTTAAAAAATCCACAATACGTTTTGCTTGTTCACTAGTCACACGTTTTAAATTAACAACTACTGTATTTCTCTCTTTTAAATAATCAGCAATTTGTTGAGCTTCACTATAAGCACGTGGTTCAAGTAAAATCATCTTGCTTCCACTATCTCCGCCGTCAACATCTTCTGGTTTTATCTTATAAAAAGCATTTTCTTTTTGATCTGGTGAAAAAGCATCATCTTCTTCAGCACCTAATATCTTTTTTAAATTTAAAGCCATAATATTCCTCCTAATTTACTCTAACTATAATAATTTTAACACACTTTTAAAAAAAATTAAACACTTAAATTTAACTTCGTACGACAACAAGCGATAAAATTTAATTTATCCTATTATCATCTTCATCAAGAAGTATCCCATTTTCATATATATCATATAATAAACGTCCATCAACATTAAGAATATGAACCTCTATATTATTAAATGGCTTACCAGTTTTTGGATTAACTATATCCTTACTAACATAACCATTTTTAATTAAATCATCATTCATATTTAACACTAATTCTTCCTCACCAACATCAGGAAGATCAAAAATATGTTCTCCTGCCCAATCTTTAGCACCTTGTCGTATATTTTCTATCTGCCCATTATAAGTAGCAGTCTCAGCATTCTTTATAATTTTCGTCACTATTGGTGTTACTAAAGTAGCAATAATCGCAAGAATAATAACAACGCCCAACATTTCAATTAAAGTAAAACCCTTAGCCTTCACACTATCACCTATTCTTTAAATAATTATATTATTTTTTTTATAAAAGCGCAAGAAAAAAAGACTATTTTTTAGCCTTTATAATAACTCGTCCATTTTCTTTAAAACTTATAACTTTTGCTATTTCTACAAATTCTTCATAAGTAAATTCTTTTAATTTAACAAATTCATCCAAAGAAGGTTTACCTTCATAATATAAATCTTCTCTTAACCATGAAGCCATATCATAAGAATCACTACTTATTCTTATATAATAACTGATTTCTACTTTTTTAAAACGTTCAAAATCTTCTCTATTTAATTTTAATGTTTTAATACGTGATTCAACTTCTTCAAAAAACTCTTCTATTTTATTTGTTTTAGTCTTTATATTAATAATTGCAAATTCATTAGAAAAATTACATAAATAACTAACACCACCTGTAATAATTTCTTTTTCACGTAACTTAGAAGAAAAACCTGTAGAAGCAGAAAATAACATATATAAAATAGCTTTAATAGTCATATGTTTATAAAAATCATCATAAGATAAATTTCTTAAATCAATTTTTATAACATGTCCAAGATATGGTATTTTAGTATTACCTTTAGTTATAATTTCTTTTTTATTCATAGTAGAAGGTTCTTCTACTTGTTTTACTTTAGGAAAAGAAATATTCTCATAATTTTTTTTATTTTGATTATTTCTAACTATTTCAAAAACTTCTTTATAATCGACATTACCACTTACAATTAAATTCATATTAGACGGATGATAAAAAGTATTATAACACTCTAATAATTGCTCTTTAGTAATACTTTTAATTTCATCTATTTCACCAATTACTTTATACTTTCTAGGATCATTTACATAAACCAAATCATTACTTTTTTCATACATTAAACGATTTAAATTATCTAACCCCATTTTAGCTTCCTCAATTATAATACCTTTTTCCTTTTCAACATTATCACTAGTTAAATATATATTTTGGACAAAATCTAATAAAAATTCTAGATTTTCTTTAAAATAATCCATCCCTTCAAAATAATAACTTGTCATATTTTGATTAGTAAAAGCATTACAATAAGCACCATGAGCACTATAAAACTTAAAAGGTTCAACCCCATCTTTTTGTTCAAAAACTTTATGTTCTAAAAAATGTGCTATTCCAGCAGGATACCTTTTAAACTCTTTCTCATTTATTGGTATAAATTCATTTATACGATTACCATATTTTGTTGAAAAGAAAGCATAATTACTTTTTACATTATGATCTGGTATAACATAAACTTCTAAACCATTAGACATCTTTTCATAATATAAAGTTACATCCAAATCTTTATACTCAAATTTCTTCATCTTGTTCTACTCCTTTCAACATATATATCGTATCAGGATATATTTTATTTGCTAAAGATACTATATCTTCTTTACTTATCTTTTTAATTTTTTCAATTCTTTCTTCTGGTAAATCAAAATGCATCATTTCCTTTTTCATAACTGAATTAATCATACTATTTAAACTATCTTCATCAGACAAAATAGCATTAATATAAAAATGTTTACCATTCTCAATTTCATTAATTGGAAAATCACCATCTTGCATATTTTTTAGTTCATCATAAACTAATTTAACAAATTTATCCTTATTTTTACTATTAATCATAGATGTAACAGTCATAACATTATAATTTCCTGAAATATTAGAATGTACACTATAACATAAAGAATGTTTTTCACGAATATTCATAAATAGTTTAGATGATGATCCACCACCAAATATATAATTAAAAATAAGTGATGCATATAACCTATCATATAATGTAAAATCTTTAATTTTAAATCCCATATAAATAATGCTTTGTTTAGTTTCAAAATCTTCTTCAATATCTTTTACTTTATTATTTATTTCTTGTGGAAAATTAAAACAATAATCTTTTTTAGCAGAACCATTAATATTTAAATATTTTTTAATTTTAGTAAGCCATTCTTTCTCTTTAATATCACCACAAACATAAATAGACACATAAGCCTCTTTTAAGATTCTTAAATAAAAATCATATAAATCTTTACCATTAATTTTATCGATCAAAGTAATATCTCCTAATTCATGAGCTGAATAACCAGTATTAGGTAAAAAAACATTACTAAATTTTTCATCAGCTACATAATTAGGATTAGCATTTAAATTTTCCAAAACTTCTTTTAAATGCTTTCTTACTTCTTCTACCTTTTCACTAACAAAAGCACCATCTTTTATTAATGGTCCATTAATATGTTCATTAAGTAATTCTAAATACTTATCTAACATATTAGGTTCAGTATACTTATCATTAATAAAGCTCAAATTAAAAGCCATAGATAAAGTATCACCATTTTGATTACCACTACCATAAATATCCACACCATATAATTCATCTAATACTTTTGCTTTAGCTTCAACTGTAGGATACTTCTTTAATCCTTTGGCAAGAACATCTCTAAGAAAAATACTATATGTTTTATTTTCTAATGAAAACGGAATAGTATAAATAATACGAGCAAAAGTATATTTATATTTTTTTATAGGTATCAAAAAAACATCTGTATTTTTAATCTTATATTTCTTATATTTCATACTATATCACCTCTTCTTATAATGCACAAAAATCGATATCTTATAATATCGATTCAAGCGCTAATTCAATCATTTTTGTAAATGAATTTTGTCTTTCCAAACTAGTTGTTTCTTCTTTTGTTTCTAAATTGTCAGATACAGTTAAAATACATGCACATTTTTTACCTAAATGTTTAGCATTATGGAACAAAGCAAAAGATTCCATTTCGGTTGCTATCGCACCAGTTTCACTATGTATCTTATGAAAATCTTCAACATCACTATAAAAAACATCGGTTGAATTAACAATACCAACACTAAGTGGTAAATTTAATTTCTTAGCTGTTTCCATAATTTTTAAATTAACACTTTCTGTTGAAGATAATAAATTACTAGATTCGCCGTCTTGAACTTGCGCAAATGTTGATTTACTGTAAGCTTTAACTGCTAAAATTAAATCATATAACTTTTGTTCTTTAGTATATCCTCCACATGATCCAACACGAATAATTGTATCAACATCATAAAATTTATATAATTCATAAGAATAAATTCCCATGCTAGGCATTCCCATACCACTAGCCATAATAGTTACATCTACACCTTTATACTTACCTGTATAAGCATAAATATTTCTTACATCACTAACTAAACGATAATCTGTTAAATATGTTTCCACTATCATCTTAGCACGTAATGGATCACCAGGCATAATCACAACTTTGGCAATATCTTCTTTATTAGCACTTATATGTGGTGTCATAATATCATCTCCCAATAAACATTATAACACAAACAAAAAAGGCTACAAATAGTCTTTTCATAATTATATGTAAGTATTTATATCTTATACACTTTCCAAGATTATCACATTAAGAATTTCTTCAATACACTTCATTAATTCATCATAATCATACTGATCTTCTTCTCGTATATTATCAATCTCTACAAAATCTATCAAAGCACCATCATTAATATCAATTGAAATAATATTTTTTATCATCTCTTCAACATTTTCTTTAGTAAAATTAGCATCTTTAATTGCGGTATCTATATCTTTAGTAGACCGACTTTCTAATCCAAATAGTATACTTAAATAAAAACCACCCTTTAAAATAAAATTATCGCGATACTTACTTACAGATAACCTTTCGATAAATCTATCATACATATGTAACCGAAGCAATGTATTAAAATCTAAATTACGCTTTATAGCTATATTTTTAAGTTTATCTTTAACCTGTCTACTATTCATATACCATACTAACAAAATTCATAACTTCTTCTTTTATACCGAATATATCTGCATACTTAGAAAGTTTAATTAAATTATTGTCTTTTCTTTTAAGATATTCTTTAACTGCATATTTTACATGTTCTAAATCCATTCTTTTCTTAGAACGAATTATATCACATATACATCTTTCCATATCATAAACTTTAACCTTATTCCCTTGAGGTGTTTTAATTTCTATAATTCCAATATCATAATATTTATCATCAACATAAAAAACATTATGTTTTTTTAACTTAGGATTATTATATTTTTTAGTTACTGTTATATCAAAACAATTATCTGGTGCTTTGATTGAAAGATTATGAAAATATAGTGCAGTCATATGTGAATAAATTATTTTAGGTGTACTAATACTAAGTACATAATATACATCTTCAATTTTTGTTGCATCTATATATATACCTTTGGCTACTCTTTCTATCATTTTTTTCTTAGTCATAATAGACAAATAGTTTCTACTTATACCAAAATTTTCAAGTTGTTTTGTCGTAATATATCCATTGTTTTCTTTTATAAGTTTTTGAATAATTTCTATATTACTTTCATTTATAAATTCTTCTTTTGTCATAAAATTCATAAGTTCACCTCTTTGACAATTATACTGACATTATAGCATTTATCCGTATCATTGTCAATTATTTTGAATTTAAAATAATTTTTAGTTTGTTGATTAAAACAAATAAATTTTTATGACAATTTCGTAATCAAAAAAGACTATAAATAGTCTTTTAAAAATTGTCCCGTATAACTTTCTTTAATCTTAGATACTTCCTCTGGTGTTCCAGTAGCAACAATAGTACCACCACCATCACCACCTTCAGGACCTAAATCAATAATATGATCAGCAACTTTAATTAAATCTAAATTATGTTCAATAACTAAAACTGTATCACCATTATCAACAATACGATTTAAAATAATTAATAGTTTTTTAATATCATCAATATGTAAACCTGTTGTTGGTTCATCTAAAATAAATAAACTTTTTCCTGTTGCTTTCTTTTGTAGTTCCTTAGCAAGTTTAACACGACTTGCTTCTCCACCACTTAAAGTAGGTGCACTTTGACCTAGTTTAATATATCCTAAACCAACATCCATAAGCATTTGTAATTTATCTTTTACTTTTGGAACATTTTCAAAGAAAGTTATTGCTTCCTCAACACGCATTTCTAAAACATCATAAATACTTTTACCTTTAAATTTAATATCAAGTGTTTCACGATTATAACGTGTTCCACCACATACTTCACATGGAACATAAACATCTGGTAAGAAGTGCATTTCAATCTTTTTAACACCATCTCCCCAACATGCTTCACATCTTCCGCCTTTAACATTAAATGAAAATCTCCCTTTATCATATCCTCTTATTTTTGCTTCTTTAGTATTAGCAAACACATCTCTTATATCATCAAATACCCCAGTATAAGTAGCTGGATTACTTCTAGGCGTTCTACCTATTGGTGTTTGACTAATATCGATTACTTTATCAATATGTTCTAACCCTTTAATACTTTTATGCTTACCTGGATGTTCTTTAGCTTTATATATACTATTACGAGCTGCTTTATATAAAATCTCATTAATTAAAGTACTTTTACCACTGCCACTAACACCGGTGATACAAGTAAAAGTTCCTAGTGGTATTTTAACATTAACATTCTTTAAATTATTTTCACTAGCACCTTTAATTTCAATAAATTTCTTATTACCTTTTCTTCTATTAGTTGGAACTTCAATCTTTTCAATACCTTTTAAATAACGTCCTGTTAAACTATTAGGATTATCCATAACTTCTTTTGGTGTACCACAAGCAACAACATAACCACCATGTGTACCTGCACCAGGACCAATATCTACTAAATAATCAGCTTCTAACATTGTATCGGTATCATGTTCAACAACAATTAAAGTATTACCTAAATCACGCATCTTTAACATCGAATCAATTAATCTTTGATTATCTCTTTGATGTAGTCCAATACTAGGTTCATCTAAAACATATAAAACCCCGGTTAATTGTGAACCAATTTGCGTAGCTAGTCGAATACGTTGAGCTTCCCCACCACTTAAAGTACCAGCACTACGATTAAGTGTTAAATAAGCTAACCCAACATTGATTAAAAAACTTAAACGTGATTTTATTTCTTTCAAAATAAGTTCAGCAATTTCTTCTTGTTCATGAGTTAATTTTAACTTATTTAAAAAATCATACATATCACCAATACTAAGTTTAGTCATTTCATAAATATTTTTATTACCAATATAAACACATAAAACATGGTTTGCCAAACGTGCTCCATGGCAAGTAGGACATTCTAATTCGGTCATATAGCCTTCAATCCATTCACGAATCCAACCACTCTTAGTTTCAATATAACGTCTTTCTAAATTAGTAACAATTCCTTCAAAATAATCTTTAGTATTGCGTGTGTTACCATTTTTAGAAACATATCTAAAATCTAACATATCAGGTGAACCATATAAAATAATATCTAATTCTTCTTTTTTCAAATCTTTAATGGGTTTGTTCATATCAATACCATAATAATCACAAACTGTTTTCATTTGCGTATATTGAATATTATCTGTATCATCTAAATTAATAGGAACAATTGCTCCTTCTAATAAAGACTTACTTTTATCAGGAATAATTAAATCGATATCAATCTTTTGTTTAACACCTAAACCTTTGCAATCAGGACATGCCCCATATGGCGCATTAAAACTAAATAAGCGTGGTTCAAGTTCTGGTAAACTAAAATTACAATCAGGACATGCGTAGTGTTCACTCATAATAATTTCTTCACTACCAATAACATCTATAACAACTTTCCCATCACTTAACTTACTAGCAACTTCAAGCGAAGAATAAAGTCTACTTCTAATATCTTCTTTAATAATTAAACGATCAACAATAACATCAACATTATGTTTTTTATTCTTTTCTAAATTTATTTCTTCTCCTAAATCGTATTCACTATTATCAATTCTAACTCTAACATATCCATCTTTTTTTAAGTTATCAAGTAAGTCTTTTTGTGTTCCTTTTTCACCATGGACAACAGGACTTAAAATCCTAATTTTAGTATCTACTTCTAATTCTAAAACTTTATTTGTCATTTCTTCAATACTTTGACTTTTAATAGGTTTATGATGAGTTGGACAATAAGGAATACCAATACGAGCATAAAGCAATCTTAAATAATCATATATTTCTGTAACAGTACCAACTGTACTACGAGGATTTTTATTAGTTGTTTTTTGATCAATACTAATAGCCGGACTTAACCCATCAATAGAATCTACTAATGGCTTTTCACTACCACCTAAAAATTGACGAGCATAAGCACTCAAAGATTCAATATATCTTCTTTCTCCTTCAGCATATATCGTATCAAAAGCTAAACTACTTTTACCACTACCACTAACACCAGTCATAACAATTAACTTATTTTTAGGTAGCGTTATATCAATATTTTTTAAATTATTTTCACGTGCACCTTTAATAATAATTTGATCCATAAACATCACCTTTTAGTATTATAACAAAAAAAAGTGACATTAGTCACCCTTTTTAAAAATAAATAACTTACTGAAAAAATAATTAGCAACAATTACTAAAAAACTAATAAAGATTTTAGCAATCATATCATTAATATTTAACATACTTACGGACAAGTACATAAGCATTACTTCCATTGCCAAAGAAATAACTCTAAATTTAAAAAATTCATAAGCCTCTTTCATTAACTCTTCTTTGGTATTTAACTTACTTTTAAATACAACCTGTTTATTAGTAACATAAGCAAATATAACAGCTGCAAACCAAGCAAGAACAGTACTAACCATATACTGAATACCCATACTTCTAGCAAGTATTGCATAAGCAACTATATTAACAACAGTTGTTAAAAAACCAACTACTAAATATAAAATAATTTCCTCGTATTTAATATATAAATTGATAAAAAAATCATTAAACTTTTTACGATTAAAATAATAAACTATAAAACCCAACAAAGATATAAAAGATACAATAATCCCTGTCTTTATACCTGGAGTTCTAAAAACAAATTCTATATCATGATGTCCTTCTGTTAAAATTAAACCACTCATTGAATCATATAATCTTACAATATCTACTTCTTCTGAATCAACATAAGCATGCCATCCTTCTTCATAAGGAATAGATGTAAATAAAACAAATTTATCACCAGAAACATCAACACTTGCTTTTATATTAGTATCATTAAAACTTGTAAGTTCTACCTTACCTTTATTTATTTCATTCATTAACTCTTTGAACTTTGCAAAATCAAATTCATAAGCAATTGGACTTTCTGTTATCTTAGATTTACCATCTACTTCATACCTAATATTTAAAACTTCTCCGATTTCATAATTATTTAATACAAGATAATTATTTCTTTTATATCCATAATAATCAACTAACTCATCATTAATATAAATAGTTATAACATCATCATATCCTATTTGATAATTACTTTTTAAATAAATGGGATTATCATTAGTAATTTTGATTTGATAATTATTATCATCTATTTTTTCTACCTCATGTTTTAGCAAAACTTCTTCATCAAAATTTAACATTGTCTTTAATATTAAATTTTGATATTCAAATATATCTATACTTTCACCATTAAAATTTAACGCTTCTTTATCCACTAAAAACATCAAATTACTAGCATAAGGATTTTCATATAAATACAAATCTTGATTTTTCATACCATATAGTAATCCTCTATATTGCGAATAATTATAACTATTCAATTTATTATAATAAAAACTTTCTCTATCTAATAATTGATATTTAAAACCTAAAAGAGATGGAATAATTGGTAATGTTGAATAATCAAAACTAACAAAATTACCTCCAACAAAAAAACCAGAATTCATTAATATTAAATTTTTGTGTAAATTAAATGTCGAATTAAAATTTGTCATCCCATTATAATCAAACAAAAAAGAATCATTTTTAGTATAATATTTTGAAGTTTCATATCTAAAAAATTCATCATCATTAAAATTTTCCTTTATTTTCTCATTTAAATAATAATAATCATTAAATTCCTTATTAGAATAAAATTGATAATCAAATAAAACTAAATAAGAATTTAAAAATAACTCTGCCACAAATAATAATATTATTAAAATATTAATTAATTTCTTTTTGTTAAAATCATACATAGCCAGAAAGTATAAAAGTGCATCATAAAGAATAAATAAAACTAATGAAACAACAATTTTATACCAAGCTAAATACTCATAACTTGTAAATAAATAAATAAAAGATATTGGTATAAATATAATTAAAGGTATAAGATAAGTTTTTTTATTTTTAGATAACTTTGCAAAATTTCTTACCGCTATTAAAATTAAAAAGAAAACAATAATAAATGAAAATCGATAATTAAAACCAATCGGTTGACTAAAAGCATGCCAAATATAATATAAAACATTACAAATAGAAAAAACCAAAAATACTAATAAAATAGTTAAAGATAGTTTCTTTTCTCTAGAAGAAATATTATCATTTAAAAAATATTGCAAAACTAATAATAAAACAAGCATGCCACAATATAAATAAGGTCCTGAAATAGAAAACATATTATCCACATCATTGGTACCTATAAAAATTCTTGAAAAAACATCTATAAAATTAAAAAAACTAATATCAGAAAATATACTTTTAACATTTAAACGAGTACTTAACAACACTAATATATTAGGATACATCAAAAAGAAAGTCATTAAACCAAACAATAAAGATGTCATGCCAAAAGTAATTGTCCTATCTAACATTTCTTTTTTATTATCCTTTAAATTATATTTTAAAAATAATTTATAAATAAAATATATACATAAAAAAAGACAGACAATGTAACTCATATAATAATTACATAATATAGATAAAAATAAAATTAGACCATATCCAATTGAAGATTTACCATCAATAATATTATCTAATTGTCCTAATAATAATGGTAATAAATATATAACATCAAACCAAATAATATTAAAATAATTAGCAATACTAAAAGACATCAGACTATAACTTAAACTAAAAATTAAAATATTATATTGTTTCATATTAGGAAAACTTTTCTTTAAAAAATAGAACATAGTTAGTCCGCACAAAGAAATTTTGAATAAAACTAAAAACATTAAAAAATAATTAAGATCTATTTTATTAAAAAAAAGCAACAATAAATTCAAAGGACTATTTAAATAATAAGTAAAAATACTTAAAGTTTCTCCACCCAATCCATTACTAAAAGAATAAAATAACGATTTTCCTTCTAATAAAACATTTTGTAAAAAAGACAAAAAAGATAAATATTGTGATTCCATATCGCTGTAAACCAAAGAATTAGGACCCCAAAAAGTAACACCTTTAATACCAAAAGCCAATAATAATATAATTAAAGGTATTAAAAAAGACAAAAAATAACCATAATTTTTTTTCAAAAAAGCTTTAACATTTTTCATAATTCACCTATTTTATATCTTTTTCTGTTTCTTTAATAATATAAATTGGTCTTTTTTTAGTTTCCAAATAAGTTTTAGATAAATATTCACCCATAATTCCAAGACAACAAAGTTGTACACCACTTATTAAAAACATAATACAAACTAATGATGGCCAACCACTAGTAGCATCTCCCCAAATTAAAGTCCTAACAACAATAAAAATTATTCCTAAAATACAGAATAAAATACCAAAGATAAAAGATAAAGAAAGTGGAAAAGTAGAAAAAGCAACAATTCCCTCAATAGAATATTTAAATAATTTCCAAAATGACCATTTTGTCTCTCCAGCAACACGTTCAACATTATGAAAAGCAATCCACTTAGTATTAAATCCTACCCAACCAAATATACCTTTTGAAAAACGATTATATTCAGCCATTCCCACAATAGCATCTACCATTTGACGACTCATCAATCTAAAATCACGTGCTCCATCTACAATATCTGCTTTAGAAATCTTATTTATTAAGCGATAAAAAAGACGAGCAAAAAAACTACGAATTGGTGGTTCACCTTTACGTGAAACACGACGAGTTGCTGCGCTATCATATCCTTCTTTAACAATAGCATCATACATCTCTGGAAGTAATGTTGGTGGATCTTGTAAATCAGCATCCATTATACAAATAAAATCACCTTTTGCTTCTTTTAAACCAGCATACATTCCAGCTTCCTTACCAAAATTACGAGAAAAAGAAACATAACGAACACGTTTATCTTTACTAGCTAAATCTCTTAAAATATCTAAAGTTCGATCTTTAGAACCATCATTTATAAACAGAAATTCAAAATTAACATAATCCATATCTTTAGCAACTTTACAAATTTCTTCATAAAAATATGGTAAGCTTTCTTCTTCATTATAACAAGGAACAACTGCACTTATTAATTTTTTCATAACATCACTCCATTAAAATTATACAATAAATACCTATTAAAGACAACCTAAATAAAAGCATAAAAAAAACCACAAAGTGGTTTATTTTAATTCGCCATTAGTCATAGTAAATGTATAATTACTAACTGTAATAACTGATCCATCTTTAACTGTACCAGTAGAATCAATTACTAAACTAACTGATGTTGGTGCACTAGATTTTACTAAAGAAGTATCTGGTGTAGTTTTTAAACTTCCAACAACAGAATCCATACTAGCACTTGGATTAAGTGTCAATTGAATAGCAATTTCATTTTCTACAGCATGAATATAAGCATAAGCTGAACTTCTTGCAGCTCCTTTTCTAGCTTCATCAATAACACCCATAATCATTGGTGTTGCGATTAATGCAATTACAGCTAAAATTACGATAACAGCTAATAATTCAATTAATGTAAACCCATTCTTTGCTTTCATAATTTACCTCCTATTTTCTATTACAATATAAATATATCATACCAATAGTTCTAAAGTCAATAATTATTAAAAACTTTACACATCATTATAAACATTGATTTTATAACTATGATGTAAAGCTTTCATCAGCATTTAAATTGCCAGAACTATCTAACTTAAAACCATATCCATTAACATTAATTTTTGAATTTTCTTTAACAGTACCACTATCATCAATAATTAAATTAACTTTAGATGGTGCTCCCGATTTTACTAAACCTGAATCCACAATAGTTGCCAAATCACCTTTTGCCGTATTAATATCAGCAGTTGGATCTGTTGCTAAATTCATAGCAATTTTATTTTCTACAGCATGAATATAAGCATAAGCTGAACTTCTTGCTGCTCCTTCTCTTGCTTCATCTATTACACCCATTATCATTGGTGTTGCAATTAAAGCAATTATTGCTAGTATTACAATTACTGCTAATAATTCAATCAATGTAAATCCTTTTTTTGCTTTCATATTACCTCCCATTTTATTAATTTATAAATAGTTCTAAAATCAACCCTAAAACTTTACAAACTATTACATTACTATTATTTATTAAAAATATTTTTTTATACAAAAAAAGTTAAAGCAATGCTTTAACTTAATTTTTTATTAATTATTTCTAATTGTTGTTCTTCAACTTTTAAAGTATTTCTTTCGTTTTCTACTAAATGAGCAGGTGCTTTAGAAACATAACCTTCATTAGCTAATAACTTAGTACGACGCATAATAGATGCTTCTAATCTTTCTTTTTCTTTTCTTAATTGTTCTAATTCTGCTTCTCTATTCGCACTATTATCATAGTATAGTGTAATTAAAGCATCATCAATATTTATATCTAAAACGTCTAAATCTTTATTACTATATTCTTCTTTAATTTCTTTTGGTTTAGTTAAACGTGTTAAAACATCGATATTATTCAAAACTAAACTACTTTTTGAAACTAATGTATATTCTTTAATATTATTTTCTAATTTAAAACGTCTTATTCTTGTAATTAATTCGATTAAATTATCAGTATCTAAATTTTTAAACTTAAATTCTTTATTTTCTTTTGGATAACTACTAATCATAATTGATTCATCATGAATTGGTAACATCAAATATATTTCTTCTGTTACATATGGCATAAATGGATGTAACATTTTCAAAATATCTGTAAGAACTCTAAATAATACTGTTTTAGTCGTATTATTCATATTTATTTTAGCAAGTTCGATATACCAATCACAGAAATCATTCCAAATAAAACTATATATTTCACTACCTACAACATTAAATTCATATTTATCCATATGCTTTCTAACTGTTTTAATAGTGTTATTTAGTTTACTTAAAATCCACTTATCACTATTAGTTAAATTAGAATAATCTTCTACCTTATCCCAAGTTTCTAAATTCATTAAAACAAAACGTGAAGCATTCCATAACTTATTAATAAAGTTCCAAGTAGCAGCCACTTTTTCACTATCAAATCTTAAATCCATTCCAGGTGCAGTTGAAGTAGCTAAGAAATATCTTAAAGAATCACAACCATACTCTTCAATTACATCCATAGGATCAACACCATTACCTAAAGACTTACTCATCTTACGTCCTTCTTTATCACGAATTAAACCATGAATCAAACATTCTTTAAAAGGACGCTCATGCATAAACTCTAAACTTTGAAAAACCATACGACATACCCAGAAGAAAATAATATCATAACCTGTAACTAAAACATTATTAGGAAAATAACGATCTAATAAATTAGTTTGTTCTGGCCAACCTAAAGTACTAAAAGGCCATAAAGCACTACTAAACCATGTATCTAAAACATCATTATCTTGGACCCAGCCTTCACCAGGACATTCCACTTGAACTTTAACTTCTTCGTCTTTATACCAAGCAGGAATTCTGTGTCCCCACCATAATTGACGAGAAATACACCAATCATGACAATCTTCCATCCAATGGTTTAAAATCTTTTCAAAACGAGCAGGTACAAAATTAACTTTAGTATCCTTATTTTTTTGATTATCTAAAACTTGTTTAGCTAAAACATCCATTTTAACAAACCATTGTTTTGATAAATAAGGTTCAACCATAACATCAGTTCTTTCACTATGTCCAACATTATGTGTTATTTCTTCAACACTAATTAATAAATCTTGTTCTTTTAAATCTTTAACTAATTCTTTACGACAAGCAAAACGATCTAAACCATTATACTTACCTGCATTTTCATTCATTGTTCCATCAGGATTAATACATTTAATACGTTCTAGATTATGTCTATTCCCTACTTCAAAATCATTTGGATCATGTGCTGGTGTTATTTTAACAACACCTGTTCCAAATTCTGGATCAGCATGCATATCACCAACAATTGGAATTAACTTATTTACAATTGGTAATTTAACTTTTTTACCTATTAAATGTTTATATCTTGAATCATCAGGATTAACCGCAACAGCAGTATCTCCAAATAAAGTTTCAGGACGCGTTGTTGCAACTTCCAAATATTCATCGCTATCTTCTAAATAATATTTTAAATGATAGAAAGCGCCTTTAACATCTTTATAAATAACTTCTTCATTAGATAAAGCAGTCATCGCTTCTGGATCCCAGTTAATAATTCTTTCTCCACGATAAATATAACCTTTATTATATAAATCAATAAATACTTTATTAACTGCCTTACTTAAACCTTCATCAAGTGTAAAACGTTCTTTAGTATAATCTAGACTAAGTCCCATTTTAGCCCATTGTTTATGAATATTATCAGCATATTCATGTTTCCAATCCCATGCAATTTTAAGCCATTCATCACGATCCATACTTCTTGGATCAATTCCTTCGCTTTTTAACTTTTTATCAACTTTAGCTTGGGTTGCAATACCAGCATGATCCATTCCTGGAACCCATAATGTATCATAACCATCCATTCTTTTATAACGAATAATAATATCTTGAAGAGTTGTATCCCATGCATGTCCTAAATGTAATTTACCAGTTACATTAGGTGGCGGAATAACAACACAAAATGGTTTTAAACTTAAATCACCTGATTCAAAATAACCTTTTTCTTTCCAATTATCATATTTATTCTTCTCAACTTCTAAATGATTATACTTAGTATCTAACATAATATCATCCTTTCTAATAATAAAAAAATCACATCCTATATAAGGACGTGATTACGTGGTACCACCTTAATTTGCCAATAAAGCCTCAAAGTCTTAATGCGACTAACAATATATCTTACTAAACTCAGATATATAACTCCCAAGCTACAAAATAATAATCACTTATCTATTTCCACCAACCATAGACTCTCTATAAATTACTTATTATTTCCTCTTGTTCCCCGTTTTTCAATAATATAATTATATGTTTAAAAAATACTTTTGTCAACAAAACTTGCTAATAAAAATCAATAGTTTTTAACAATTTTTTTAAATTTGTATTTTTAAATATTTAAGTATGCT